>DASRRA010000290.1:0-1905 GCA_035696085.1 Bacteroidia bacterium
TTATTATTCAGGAATTGTTCGCATTTGGTTTTATAAATTTCAAAGATGGCAGATATCTCTCTCATGTTTTTATAATCGATGGCCTGCTCTCTTGCTTGTTTCAGATTCTTAAGAATTTCAGTTTCTTCTTTTGTAGTAAGATCAGGAACAATTGCCTTATACACTTTTAAGGTGAAGTCAACTTTCCCAATTGTGTATTTATCTAATATTGCTTCCACCTGTACAGAATCAAGTTCTGTTTTCAATACATTCATCAGGTTATCATGAATAGATCCCGGTTTTGTGGAACAGATAATTATTTGTCTGTCCATTTCAGAAAGTTTGCCACCTGTAGTCGGATTGATACCTTCAGGGATCATTGTATAAGGGTGGCTATTATGCCAATCCCGGACAGCAGTAAGATGGATTGCAATAGCCGACTTTACCTTTTGTGCTTTTGCATTGTCACTTAATTTCAGCGAAGCCACCCACTCTGATGCTTTGTTTTCAAGCGCAGTATCTGCGGCCGTTTGGCTCATGGCAGGTTTCGTTATCATGTTAATGGCTATAATTATAACCATCTTTTGCACGAATCTCATTCTCATTTTTATTTTATTTGCGATATAAATTTGTATTGCCCACTTCCTATTTGCACAATTGCCAAACCATTCTCCCATTTTATCAATTGCACACCTTCTGCTTTTGATAATTCCTTTCCTGATTCCATCACATCCGCTATTGATCTTGCAGGAATATAAACAGTTGCAGAAGTGTTGGCAGGAATTGAGATGATCCACTGAAATGCTTTGTCGTTTTTTTTCCAATCGCTCTTAATTAGCCCATGCATACTTTTATACGATGCATTTACAAAATGCAAATCATCCGGGAGAGATGGTTTCATAATTGTTTTTTTAAACCCAACATTCGTTTTATCAGTTCTTATTCCGGCCAGGTTTTCATAATACCAGATCAGTAGATCGCCCAGCATCATGACATGGTTCTGGCTGTTCATGCCGGGGTCGGCTGTATTACCGTTCCATAATTCCCAAATGGTGGTAGCACCGTTGGCAGCCATGTAACCATAACTGGGGTAAGTTGTATTGGAAGCCAATTTAAATGCAAGATTAGTGTTATCGTATTCACTTAAACCCCGCATTAAGTATTGAGTGCCGATCAGGCCTGTGCTAATGTGGTCTTTACTTTCCACACGGATCTTTTTATAGATATTAGCAAATACTTTTTTCTTTAACGAATCAGGGCAAATACCAAAATACAAAGGCAACAGGTTTGCTGTAATCGTATTATTGGAATAACTATATTGTGGTGGATTATAGAATTTAGTATGGAAAGCAGCTTTTATTTTCTCCGCCAGTAACTCATATTCCTTACCGTCCGCATCATTACCAGTAAGTTTTGCAAAGCGCTGCATATAAGAAAGCAGTTTAAAATAGTAAGCGGTTGCTATCAACTTGCCATCTGTTAAACGGGACGAATCCTTTGCATGTATCAGTTTCAGATCCTCCGGTGGTACACACCAGTCTCCATACTTATCCCTTGTTACAATATGATCCTTCATGTATTTCGACTGCATGTACTGCATCCATTTTTTCATGGATGCATAATTTTTCTGAATAGGCCTTATATCGCCGAACTGGTTGTATAAATTATTACTGATGGTAATGAACGCTGCGGGCCATGTAACATCGTCCGAATAATAATTCCAGAAGGCAGGTGCCACATCGGGTATGGAGCCCTCTTCTGTTTGTGATTGCTGGATGTCATCCATCCATTTTGCATAGAGCTTTGCGTTGTCAAACAAATAACTCTCTCCCATTGCACCGATAACCCGGTCCCCTAACCAGGGTTGCCGTTCATTTCTTTGTGGACAATCAATGGGCATGCCTTTGTAATTGGATGCAATACCCC
>DASRRA010000291.1:0-1942 GCA_035696085.1 Bacteroidia bacterium
TTTGGCGGACGATCGGCCCAATCACAAACATCGAACAAACAACCTGACCAATCAGAAGATTGGGTCAATAAATGTCGCCAAGTAATTTTTGAATTATGTTCGCCATCAAATTTCCCATCCCATACATATTCATTTACACGATCATCAATGTTTTTTATAAAATGATCATCTGCAGCAAGTCCAACAACAGTTGAAAGAAAACTTTTTGAAACACTGAAAGTCATATCCACTCTTTTTACATCTCCCCATTGTGCAACGATATAACCATTCTTTAAAATTATTCCTGCCGGTTTTCCTCTTTCTCTCATTGGACCCGCAATTCTGTAGTTCGGCTCATTGGCATACGCTTTTAAATTAGCAATGCGCAGGTCATAATCTGTCTTACTATCGTTGTGTAAAGCAAACCTTACAACGCTGTCAAGCAGCGTTGCATTCATGTTTACTTCTATTGGCTTTTTTGTTTGCCAGGTGGAGTCGGGGAAATAGGGTTGTTGACTGTAAGAATAATGGAAGGAAACAGAAAGAACGAAAACTAAGGATAGCTTAGAAAAATTGGAATGGTTCATATGATCGAAATTAAGCCCTAATGGATCAATTTTATTTAAATGTTACTATTAACGGCACGTGATCACTATGTTTTCTCCAAAAATCAAAGCCGCCAATCTCAACTGATTTAATCTTCCTGGCGATATCTTTCGATACAAAACAATAATCAATATGATAAGGCTTATCCTGATGTCTGTACATATAAAGGGTAGGATGTTTTTCTTTACCTTGAATCTGTTTATGAAATAAATGGTAAGAGCTAAAAATATCCTTACTCTCCAAAAACTTAACAACATTGGAATGGTTGCTTTCTTTATGTTTTCTATCCCAAATAGAATTGCTATTAAAGTCACCAATAAGTATCGTCGTATTATTTAAGTCCTGATCATAATGCTGAATTGCCTTCCAAACTTGTTCAATATATTGTCCATCGGGATCCTCCGGATTATTTGCCCAAATAGCATATAATGTAAAATCATATTTACCCCCAGTTACACCAATAGGTATAATCATTCTCAAATCAGGATTATGGGTATTAAGAAGCTTAAACTTGAATTTAGTATACGAGAAAATACCAATCCCTTTATTTCGATTCATTCCAAACCATAATATGTCAGTCGGTTTAGGAGTATCAGTGTTGAATTTCAATTTATCAGGGTGTTCGCATTCTGGAACAATTAAGATATCTGGTTTATGAGCCAAAATAAAATCGGCTTTTTTCCTAAAAGCCATATTGCAATTCCATGTTATAATTTTCATTGAGTTGTCCTTAATACTGAATATTGAGAACTCTCAATAATCAATAACTTGTTCTTCTATTGCCTGCGGCAATTCTCTCCATTCATATTGCTGGTTACGAAGCTGCGGTTCAAAGCCAGCTTCACGAATTGCTTGTTGTATGCTTTTATATGTAAAGCGATGTGGGGCGCCGGCAGCACTTACTACATTTTCTTCCAGCATAATGCTTCCAAAATCATTAGCGCCGGCATGCAAACAAAGTTGTGCAACCTGTTTACCAACGGTAAGCCAGCTTGCCTGTATATTTTTAATGTTAGGTAACATGATGCGGCTCATTGCTATCATGCGGATATATTCATCAGGTGTTGTAAGGTTATGTACACCGCGGATCTTGGCAAGCAATGTATCAACATCCTGGAATGTCCAAGGAATAAAAGCCAGAAAACCCTTTGCATTCTCCGGCTTGCGACTTTGCACTTCTCTTATTTTTATCAAATGCTCAAATCGTTCTTCAATAGTTTCTACATGACCAAACATCATGGTAGCCGAAGTAGTGATATTGAGTTTGTGTGCTTCCTGCATGATATCAAGCCATTCCTGTGCGCCGCATTTTCCTTTGCTGATCAATCGGCGAACACGATCAATCAATATTTCTGCA
>DASRRA010000292.1:0-1630 GCA_035696085.1 Bacteroidia bacterium
TGCCAACAGGCAAATATTTTTTATCGGATCAATAGCGCCGGTGTTTACATTACCGGCCTGTACACAAACCAGTGTTGATTCATCCAATGCCGGCACTTTTTCTGCAATGATCCTCCCTTGATCATCAGTCGGTACTCGTACCAGGTTTTCAGATCCAAACCCAGCAAAAATTAAAGCCCTTAACATGCTCGCATGAATTTCTTCACCCACAACAACACGTATAGGAGGAGCTCCATTAATTCCTTTCGCTTTACTATTCCAGCCTTTGCGTTTATATATATTATGACGGGCAGCCAATACACCACAAAAATTTGCCATCGTTGTTCCTGTTACAAACCCAACAGCTGATTGGGCTGGTAATTGCAGTAAATCCAATAACCAGGCCCTTGCTATTTTTTCCAATTGTGCAGAAACAGGAGAAGACACTTTAAATGTGGCGCACTGATCCCACGCTGCAGCCATCCAGTTAGCCGCTAAAGCTGCTGGCAAAGTGCCGCCAAGTACAAATCCAAAATACCTCGCTCCATTACTTGCCACTGTATTTATTGAACCAACAGTATTTAATATTTCAAGTACTTCTTCTGGTGAAGTAGGTGAAAAAGGTAATGGCATGGATAAACTTTCCAGTTTCTTTAATGATTCTTTACTTGGGAATACCCTTTTTCCCGGTAATTGATCCAGGTATTTAATTGCATATTCATTTGCTATGTTCAATACTCTATAATCTTCCATATTTGAATAAGTGTTTGCACAAACCTTTTGGTAGCTTTTAATTTTTAAGTACTTTAATATTTTCCTCGTTTAGCCTTCATAATTACTCAAAATTTCTTTGAACTAAATTCCTGAGACATGCCGGTTAAGAATTTCATTCTAAATAATATTTTTGTATAAATCGATGTATTGATTATGATGTCGGCGTGCTTAAATAATGTCACCATCAATTCTTATATCTAAATATCTTTCTTTAATGATTTTAATATGTCTTAATTCATGTACTGCAATATGATAGACCCATGCTCTTACGGTTCTAACGTTTATAATGTTCCCGTGATCATCAAGACCTCCACCACTTCTCATAAAAGAATCTTCTGGCAAATTTTGGAATAATGAAATTGTAGCATTCCTGACGACCCAATACTCTTCAAATATATTGTCCAAGCTTCGGCGATCGGCATAAGAACATTTTGCATAGTCATCTTGTTTAAATCCATGTAATGGAGTATTGTCATTTCTTGCATATCTTAAAGCCCTGCACGCAAAAATTCGTTCGGTGTCAGTTACGTGAACAAGTATTTCTTTTATTGTCCATTTGTTTTCAGCATACCGGTAAATAAGTTTTTCTACAGGGAGTGAGTAAATAAATTCTTTTATTTTAAAGAAATTTTCATGCAAATGATCCAATATTAAATCGTCATCTTTCAATAAATCCATGTAAATATGAGAGTACCCGGGGTATTCATCCTTTCCCGGTTTCCTTATTTTTCTAAATGCAGCCATATTATTTTACTTTATTTTTACCCTTGCTTTTGATTTTTTATACCAGGATAACTGTTAACACCCACTCTATGATTATTACTTCTATTGAGTAACTGTGGCTTACTAATTTTCACTCACAGTCAAAAAACCAACA
>DASRRA010000293.1:0-6844 GCA_035696085.1 Bacteroidia bacterium
TAAATTGGAGCTGCTGACAACAGCATTAAAACAATTAGACGCTGATGATTTACAATTGATAGAACTTCGCTTTTTTGAAAAGCGCTCCTTTGCTGAGATTGGTGAAATTATCGGAATTACCGAGAACAATTCAAAAGTTAAAGTATATAGAATTATAGACAAGCTGAAGAGATTAATGAAGTTGTAGATTTGTTTGGTTAACTTTGATAACAAATTGCACGTAGACATCATTGCAATGAAAAAGAGAAAGAAAATTAATTTGAAATTTAAATCTGATAACACTCCGTTATCGGATACTCAAATTAATAAGCATAAGAATTTTACGACATTGATGCATGAATACCAAAAGGGAACCACACCTTTGTACAAAACACCTTTGTATAAAAATAAAAAAGTGTTCCTTGTTTTACTACTGATTTTGTTGGTGTTGTTTTTAGTAGTGGAAGTTTTGGAGAAGGAAGAGAAGCAAGACTCAACTCCTGCCAATACAACTCAGAACAAGTAGAGTTCACACAGGCCCTCGCTTACCTCTCCCCCTGCCCCTCTCCTTGAAGGAAGGAGAGGGGTGACTAAGAAATTCCTTTCATTATTATTTTTTAATTCACCTCCTGAAGAATTTATTATTGTTTGTGTTCCCTAAAATGTGTTATTAGAAAACTTTCAGTCACCCCTCTCCTTCCTTCAAGGAGAGGGGCAGGGGGAGAGGTGAACGCGGCCCTGTGTGAAACCACCCCAATTTTTCTGTATCTTTTTTTATCTCCCAGCATTAGGATTTGAAATTTTGTTTAACGAATAAAACGATTTCAACATGGCAGGCGCAAAAGAAACTCCGAGGCAGAAAATGATAAGCATGATGTATCTTGTCTTAACAGCAATCCTGGCACTTAATGTTTCCAGAGAAGTATTGGATTCATTTGTAGTAATTGACAAAGGATTGCAAAACACAAATAAAAATTTTGATAAACACAACGAAGATCTCTATGCACAATTTGATTTAGCAAAAAGCGTAGATCCCAATCGCGTCACACCCAATTGGGAAAAAGCGCAGCTCGTTAAAAAGGAAGCTGCTGCATTAACCACATTTATTGAAAAAGTAAGAACTACATTAATAGCAAAAACAGAAGGCCTTGAAGAGAAAGTAGCGGATACCACAAAATTGATCAATGTGGATGGAAAGGACAATACCGATGTTCCAACACATGTGATGATTGGTAAAAATGAAGATGGCTCGGCTGGTACTTCGCGTGAGCTAAAAGATAAACTCAATGCGTATCATGCTCAGTTGAGTAATTATATTTTACCCAGTGACAAAAAGAAAGTAGAAATTAATATTGATACACAAGATCCGCCGAAGAATGGTGAGAATGATAATTGGGAAACCTATAATTTTTCTGAGCGACCACTTGCAGCTTGTCTTACCATTTTATCCAAAATTCAAAATGATATTAAAACAGCGGAATCCAACGTGGTGGATTACCTGTTAAAACAAGTGGATAAGGGGAGTTTAAAATTTGATACGGTTGCTGCTAAAGTTATTCCGGTGAGCAATTATGTATTGTTAGGAGAAGAATACAAGGCGGACGTTTTTCTTGCCGCATTTAATAAAACAAGGAATCCGGAAATGAAAGTTGGAAAGTTTAATTATTTGACCAATTCATTTGAAGGACCTGCCGATGCATTGACTGTTGAGCATGGTCTTGGCAAGTACAGTGCAAAGGCAACACATGAAGGGATTATAAGTTATGGTGGAACTATAAAAGTGGTTTCTCCTTCCGGACAGGAAATGCTGTTTCCTTTTAAATCAGAATACATTGTGGCAAGACCTGCATTAACGGTTTCTGCTGATAACATGAATGTATTTTATGCGGGATTGGATAACCCTGTTTCTGTGTCTGTACCGGGTATACCAAATGAACGTTTGAAAGTATCTATCAACAATGGAAGCATACGACCGCTGGGCAATGGAAAATTTAATGTGAATGTCTTGAATGGAACTGATTCAGATATTTCCGTAATGGCGAGCATGGAAAACGGTGAAAACAGAAGTATGGGAACCATCAAATTCAGAGTAAAAAGAGTTCCTCCACCTCAGGTAAAATTTGCCAGCTTAACAGGAGACGGAAGTTTGTCAAAACCTGAAATAGAGACAACAATGGGCCCGATTGCAAATTACCCCAACTTCCCCTTCAATGCCGTGTGTAAAGTTGTTTCGTTTACACTGAGTATAGTTACCAACAGTGCAGTAGAAGATTATGATTTAAATTCAAATATGTTGAAAGATAAACCCGGACTTACAGATAGGTTAAAAAGGTTGAGAAGAGGTGAGCGTATATTACTTAGCAATATCAGAGTATTGGGTCCTGATCAGAAAATCGTATCAGCAAGTGGTTTAACGATAAAAGTTAGATAGAGATTCACTAGCTGTTACAAAACGACCTGGCAATGTTGCCAAGTCGTTGCTTTTTAATGTATGCGATCTTCAAAAAGTGTTTGAAGCAGCGGTTATGATTTGATCAGTTTTTTTGTTTGAACTTCTCCGGTTTCTACATTTACAATTTTTATAAAATAAATTCCTGTTGCAAATTCTTCAATATCACTGCTAATGGTTATTCTTCCCTGATCAACTATGGCAGTTTTTGTATGCAATACTTTTCCCGTGAAATCTGTAATTTCTAGTTGTAAGGAAATCTGGTGATCGCTTTCAATGTCTACATTCGCAGTTGAGTTTGCGGGATTAGGGTATACCTCTGAAATTGAAATTCCGGTACTCAAATCATCAACTAGATTTTCCTTATTGACTTTAGCAGACCATACATTGCTGATGGGTGGTATACAGTCGGTGAAAATAACACTGGTGTTACTACCCAAATTGGTTGAATGTGATCCGGCGTGGAATAAAGACTTGCTGTTTACAACAAGATCCTGTACTTTTAAATAATCAAAACATAAATCAGTAGCAAGCAAGGAAAATGTTGCTTTTTGCCCAACTGTTGATGCTTTTAAAGTGATTTTATTTTGATCAAGCGAATTAATCACCAATAAATTGTTTACAGTTTGCACATTTCCTGATTGAAACGTAACAGATTTACCAGGATTATTAAATATTAATGTATCAAAAGAAGTCGTATCAGTAAGTGTAGTAATTCCGTTGAATATAGCAGTTCTAAAGGTAGCATTCCCCCGAACGTCTACATCTCCATAAAATAAGGCGTTTTCAAATCGATTGTTGGAGCATTCATGAAAATCAATTTCGTTTGAAGTAAACGTAGCCTCTTTAAATGAACAATTGGATGAAATAAAAATTCCGTACCCAAAATCGCTGGTGATATCTACTTTGTGATAGTTTTGATTTCTACTGTTAAACTGATAGCAGTGAATGTTGGAAGTTCCTGCATCAAACAAAGCACTGGGTTTCAATTGCGGATCCATGTAGTTTTCCCAATAAAACGTATAAATGGATGCATTTCCCAATTCGATTGAATCAGAAACAATTGTTAGGATTTGAGAGCAATGCAGGATTGTGAAATTATCGAAACGTATTCTTCCGCGCTGTATTGTAAAATTTTCAACATCAAGCGAATCATGAATGATCCACTCGGAACCAGTTCCTTCAAATGTAACGTCCTTCAAATGACATGATTTTGTCCTCAGCTCTTTCCCTCTGCCAGAACCCGTTAATCGAAGTTGATAATAATCCCAGATCACATGCTCGTTCAAAGCCAATGAACCGTATACGGATAAATTTCCGGCGCCGCTGAATGTAGCAGTATGATTGGTTTGTTTCCATATCATATTGTTACAGGAAACAGCAGCGTCATTCACAGTAACAGTTATATCTACGGTAAATGAATTGTTGTCGAAAATAACATTGTCCTGAAGTGTAGGAGAGGAAGCTCCTCCTTGACCACCGCTTTCAAGTGACCAATGCGCATCAGAACTCCAGTCGCCGCCATTGCCAACCCAATACAGTGTACGTGTTCTACCCGGGTATAAGGTGGAGCTGTACATAGCGATGCTAAAAGTGGTTAGTATAAGTAGTAAAAAAAATTGTTTAAATGTAATCGGGAAACGCTTTCCTCCTCCTAGTGATAATTTCATACTGCACATTTAATAAAAGAATACAAGATATGTGGGGACGCCACATCATTTAAATTTAATCAGGCAAATATAGACCATAAGATTAAAACCATATACAACGATGACTTGGGAATTTAACTAACGGTCTGTTACCGTCAATGAATGGTAAGCAATTCGACCAAGTGCATAAAATAACCTATTAATTTGGGCTTATTTGTAGCGGCCGGCTTCCTTTTTCGTGTTCTTATATTTTCTATTTTTATGAAAAATATACACCGTATGAAAAAGCCAACCGATACAGATTCCTATATCGCTTCCTTTCCCAAAGAAACCCAAAAGCTATTGCAGCAGGTTCGAAAAGCGATTCAGGAAGCAGCACCTAAAGCAGAAGAATACATAGGCTATGGAATGCCTGCTTATAAGTTGAATGGACCGCTGGTTTATTTTGCCGGTTACGAACATCACATTGGGTTTTATCCCACAGGTAGTGGAATAGCGGCTTTCACCAAAGAAATAGAAAAGTACAAGAGCTCTAAAGGTGCTGTACAGTTTCCACTGGATAAACCGATTCCGGTAACACTTATCAAGAAAATGGTAAAATTTAAGATTGCAGAGAATGCAGAAAAAGCAAAGCTCAAGGGAAAGAAATAATTAAGAGATGCAGTATGTGGCTCTCACGAAACACCACATTTTAAAATAGATTATAAAAACATATGAAAAAAGTACTATTCCTTTTTTGTGTTTTATCAAATGCAATTTTTGCTCAAACAAAATATCAAAAAGATTTTTCCGAATTCTGGAACGATGTCAATGAAAACTACGCGTATTTAAAAAAGCAAAAAATCGACTGGAACAAAGTAAAAGAACTTTATCAACCAGCAGTGGATGCAGTTAAAGATGACAATGAATTTATTCGCTTGCTGGAACATGCCTTGAATGAATTGTATAACGGGCACTCTTCCTTAAATACCAATCTTCCTTCTTCTAATCGGCTCACACCTTCCGGAACGGACATGTACATTGAAAATGACAACAATCATTTTATTGTAAAAGATTTACGAAAAGGATTTGGAGCGGAACAATCTGGAATTAAAGTAGGAATGGAAATCGTGAAATTCAATGACCTGGAAATTCTGCCTCAGCTAAAACAATTTTTACCAACGTTTACAAAAGCATACAATGCACAAATGCTGCAATATGCAACAGATATGCTATTTGCAGGTACACATGATAAACCCAGAAAAATTACCGTGTTGGAAAATGGGGCTCAAAAGGAATATTATCCGGACAAAGTAGACCATCCAGCAACAACCAAACTCATTGAATCGAAAATTATAGATGGAAAAGCAGGTTATATAAAGGTGAATAACTGTCTGTATAATTATGATATGATTGCGGAATTTGACAAAGCCGTTGATCAGTTTTCTGCTTTGAAAACAATTATCATTGACATATCAGAAACGCCTAGCGGTGGAAACACCACAGTAGCAAGAGCCATGATGGGTAGATTTATTAAGGGAAAGTTACCGTATCAAAACCATGAAATTGATGAAGCCCAATATGAAACCAAACAAATCTGGACAGAGTACGTGATTCCAAGAAAGAAAATATTTACAGGAGATGTGATAGTCATTGTGGGCCATTGGACCGGAAGTATGGGTGAAGGAATTGCAATTGGTTTTGATGCCATCAACAGGGGAACAGTGGTAGGTACAAAAATGGCTGGACTCATAGGTGCTATCAATGGGTTTAAACTTTCAGAAACACATATTGGTTTTCAAATTCCAACCGAAGAATTGTTTCATATCAATGGTACGCCGAGAGAGGATTATTTGCCAAAGGTATTAACGAAGAATGGAGAGGATACCTGGTTGCAAGTGAATAGCATGATCAAATAAGCGAAAACGCCAAAGGTTTTTAAAACCTTCATTTCTGAGTGATTAATATTTATTCATTTAAAACGTCAAAAGTTTCAAAGACTTTTTGGTGTTGTGTTACAAAATTGGCGTTGGTCTATCTTTCTTATCCAATGCAACAAGTGTAAACAAGCCACTCACTACTTTTTCACGAAAATCAGAATCCATTTTTTCAAGGAATATTTCAACTTTGATGGTAATACTGGTATTGCCCAATTTATGAACTGTTCCGATTAACTCAACCAATGTCGCAGCTGGAATTGGTTTTTTGAAATCAATACGATCACTGCTTACAATGACAAAACTTTTTCTGCTAAAACGTGTTGCGGTCATAAATGCTGTTTCCGTCATCATCAACATGATCCGGCCACCAAACATCGTGTTGTGATGATTAGTAGTGTCTGGGAATACAACTTTGAAAACACGTGTTTCCGCTCGTTTTATTTTTGTATCGATCTGCTTATTTGAAACGGGAGCGCTATTCTTTTTAGCCATGTAGAGGAGTATAATGCCAAAGGTTTTTTTTAACCTTTGGCATGTAGGTATTCAATAAAGTTTTTTAAACGTCAAAGGTTTAAAAAACCTTTGGCGTTTTAGATAACCATCAAATCCACAAACTCATTTACCGGAAGCTTGCTTAATTTTTGATAATCCAGCGATGCATCCAATACACGTTGTTGTTGTTTTTCAGGGAACTTACGTGCTAAGTTGATTTTGTATTTCTTAATTAATTCAGGAATGCCTTCGTCTCTTCTGCGTTTGTGTCCGATCGGATATTCAACCACTATTTCTTCTAGCTTCGTTCCATCATTCAACTCCACTGTTAAGGCATTGGCAATGGAGCGTTTTTC
>DASRRA010000294.1:0-6952 GCA_035696085.1 Bacteroidia bacterium
TGACAGGGTTACTTCCTGCACATTTAATCCCTTAAATCCAAATCAAATTTTCATGACAACGGAAGTACAAGGGTTATGGATGAGTTCCAACATCAATGCGGCTACACCAATGTTTGCAGAAGTAACTGCTTACCCTTTCAAACAACCGGAGCGCGTATTTTTTAACCCCTACAAGAAAGACGAAATGTGGGTGAGCAGTTTTGGTAACGGGATGAAAATGGGATCTTTGCTCGCGACGAATATTGCCTCCTTTTCAAATGCTGAACAGGAAGCTATTTATCCGAATCCATCCAGTGGTGTTATTCACTTAAAAAACGAAACAGCGAAAGAGCTGGAAATATACAATATGCTGGGCGAATTGATTACCAGGTTACAATTGGAAAAAGGGGAGAATGCATTAGATATTTCTTTCTTGAAACCTGGTATGTACCTGTTGAATTGGGATCATCAAAATGCAAAAATAATCAGGAGCGAATAATTGAATCAAGATGTAACAAGAAACACTATTTTTGTTACATGCTTACGCAACGACAATTATTTCTCAATCATATTGCTCAAACAAGTGAAACACCTTTGGCTCTTGAAATAGAAAGAGCTGAAGGTGTTTATCTTTTCGATCAATCCGGAAAAAAGTACATGGATTTGATTTCCGGTATTTCTGTTAGTAATGTAGGGCACCGTCACCCTAAGGTTTTACAGGCCATTCAGCAGCAATTGGATAAATACATGCACCTAATGGTGTATGGTGAATATATTCAATCGCCACAGGTAAAGCTGGCAAGTTTGCTTAGCGGATTATTGCCACCCAGTTTAAATTCCGTATATCTAGTCAATTCAGGAGCTGAAGCCATAGAAGGAGCCATGAAACTAGCCAAAAGATGCACTGGGAGGACAGAAATCATTTCCTTTAAAAATGCCTATCATGGCAGTACACATGGAAGCTTAAGCATCATGGGCAGCGAAACATTTAAAAATTCCTTTCGTCCTTTGCTTCCGGATGTGCGTCAAATCGAATTCAATAATTTCGCTCAACTGTCGGAAATAACAAACAGAACAGCTTGTGTAATTGTGGAGCCCATACAAGGTGAGGCCGGAGCGATTGTTCCGCAAGATGGATTTTTAAAACAACTTCGAAAACAATGCCATGCAGTAGGTGCATTGCTGGTGGCAGATGAGATTCAAACAGGTTTTGGAAGAACCGGAAAATTATTTGCATTTGAACATTTTGAATTTATTCCGGACATCATTTGTTTTGCCAAAGGAATGGGAGGAGGGATGCCTTTGGGTGCTTTTATTTCATCCAAAGAAAAAATGAATATGTTAACGAACAATCCGATCCTTGGGCATATTACTACGTTTGGTGGGCATCCCGTATGTTGTGCTGCTGGCATTGCGGTGATTGAAGTGTTGCAACAGGAAAATCTGATAGAAGGAGTTGCAAAAAAGGAAAAACTATTCCGGGATTTGCTTGTTCACCCGAAAATCAAATCCATACATGGTAAGGGGCTTTTACTATCGCTGGAATTTGAATCCTATGAACAAAATAAAACGTGCATTGATAAATGCATTGCAGATGGAATCATCACTGATTGGTTTTTATTTAATTCTCATTCCATGCGCATCGCCCCACCATTAACGATTACAGAAGAAGAAATAAGAGAAGCCTGTAAAATTATTGTTAAAAATCTTTAACAAAGCTTTTAACGTTGTTTAACAACGAAAATGATTTTTGAAAAGAAGCTAGCATTACCTTTGTATTAACAAACACAGAGAAAATAGTAAGTAATGTTTTGTTAGTTTAGTATAGTATAGTATCTAATCAAAAGCTCCGGATAACAGCAATCCGGAGCTTTTTTAGTATTGGTCGGTTGATAATAAAACAAGCGTGCAAGCTTGTGTATATTCAATTCCATTTTTAGATAAGAGGTTTTCCAATTCGGGATTTTCTGTACCCGGATTAAAAATAACACGCTTGGGTTTTAAGCTAAGAATGTAATCGTACCATGCCGGTTGATGGTCAGGGCCTACATATACAGTCACCGTATCAACGTCTGAAATGGGGGTATCTTTTTTTACGATTTGGATTCCGTTAACTATTCCTTCTTTTAAGCCAACAGGTATTACCTCGTGTCCATGTTTTTTTAAAGAAGAACTGGCTAATTGTGCGTAACGTTCTGGTTTTTCGGACGCACCGATTACAACTGTTTTCATGATTATTCTTCGTTATAATTTAAATCTTTGTGAAATGTTTCTTCCAGGTTCCAAAGGGAAATGCCTGCAATTAAAAAGACAATAACTCCAACCCAAATAACGGCGCTAACGTAACTTTGATCCTTGCTATAAATGTGACCAAAAAAATCTTGAAGGTAGGTGACAGCCATAGAAACAAAAATCAAGGAACCTCTTACAAAATTTGGAGCCGTAGTGGTAACTGTTGAACGGATATTGGTGCCGAAGAGTTCGGAAGCGGTACTCATAAAAACTGCCCAAAAACCTGTGGCGAAGCCCATGTAAAAAATAACACTGTAAAATAAAAATTCAGAAATTGGTGCAATAGTAAAAAATAAAATAACTCCTACTATTGTGAGCGATAAAAATATAGCTAATGCTTTTTTCCTACTTTTTAGCAGATAACTTAATAAACCACTCGCTAAATCTCCAAAGGTTATTCCTAAGTAAGCGAACATAATGCATTTGCCGACGTCGGGTTTAAAATTTTCTACCTTAAGCGCTCCCATTAATTCGGGTGCAAATGATATTAAAACTCCCATAACATACCAAACAGGAATCGTTACCAGGATAATATTAAAATACTTTGCCGCTTTTTTACGTGAAGAAAATAAAGTAAAAATATTTCCTCTTGATACATTTTGTTCTTTAGTTTTCATGAACATTCCAGATTCAAATACCCCGATTCTGAGCATCAATAATACTAAACCCATTCCTCCACCAATAAAAAACGATGTTCGCCAGTTGGTAATGATATTACTCATAAATCCCGCAACAACGGCACCAAATACGCCTATTGTGGCTACAATCATTGTCCCTAGACCTCTTTTTTCTTTTGATAATGTTTCGCTTACCAATGTAATTCCGGCCCCTAATTCTCCTGCTAGCCCAAATCCTGAAATAAAACGAAGAGCTGCGTATTGCGGCACGGTTTGAACAAAACCGTTTGCGATATTGGCCAAAGAGTATAAAATAATGGAACCAAATAATACGGAGAGTCTTCCTTTTTTGTCACCGAGTATTCCCCAAAATATTCCCCCGATTAACATACCGCCCATTTGCCAATTCAGCAATTGTTTTCCAATACGTTGAACATCTTCTTTTGAAGCATCGAATCCAAGAATACCTGGAACATCAGGAAAACCGTCTTTCCCTTTCACCCCAACTAAACTATGTATACGTTCTACACTAAATAACAACAAGTCATAGATATCAACAAAATAGCCTAATGCAGCTACCAATACAATCAGATTAAAAATTTTTGGTGAAGGTGATGTCGTATTCATTCTATCCTAAATTTATGAGGCATAAATGTAAGAAAGAATGTGAAATGACAAGAAAAGGAAAAATGTAAAAAATGGTTATGCTGCTCTGCGCTCCAGGATCAATTTACAAGGAACAGCCGAGGTTACTTTTACGTAGTGTGAGGCATGCAGTGGAACGGTGAATTGATCGCCGGGATAAAGTGGAAATAGTTCATTGTTTACTACAATATCACATGTTCCTTCCAGGATAAAGAAGCTTTCATATTGATCATCGTGCATTTCTTTAGGAGCACCTGTTTTTAACCAAACAATTGCTGTTGAGCATTTAGGGGAATGTGAAATTATTTTTGCATAAGATTCTTCATAAGAAGCAGGTGCTTGCATATCCTTACGTTCTAACCATTTTGCAAAGTCTTCAGCCTTTGTATTCTTTGTTAATAAAGGAGCAACAACGGGAGCTTCACCATTTTCAAGACGTTGCAGGTAGTCTAATGTCGCCATTAGCATAGGTTTTACAGAAGGAGAAGGAGTTTTCTTGCTGGCCACCGCATACCCCTCTAGTGTAGTGGAAACACGTTCAATTTCATTCAAGATTTCCGGGTGGGTAGTGGATAATTGCTTTAGCTCCAGTACTTCCTGGTCGCTAAGAGCCCCCATCACATACATTTCAATGATTCCGGAGTTTATGTAATTTTCGATATTCATTTGTTTATGACTGTATTATAACATACGAAATGAAAGAAATGTTGGATTGCTTCCTTGGCTTCAAAAATACAAAGTTTTCGTAATTCTTCTATTAAAGCCACTTATTTTTGGATTTCAGACCTTAATGAGAAGTATTTTGCCTTTTTTAAAGCAGTATAGAAGGGCGGAATTGTGTTTTTTCACTTTTTTTTTGTTATTTTTACTTGTATTAAAATTATTCATGTGAAGTTCACACCCCATAAATATTTAGTTGTTGCGATTTTGCTTTTTGGTAGTGTCTTGTTTTTGAACGGACAAACAAGCAGCAATGCAACTGTTACTATAGTTGGAGGAGATCCGAATGAGAATGTAACGGTTGAGCCCTCTTCTAATCCACCTGAGGGCGGGCAAATAGCTGATCCGCAAAACATTGAACCTACGTTGGAAAACGGTTTTCATATACGTTACCGAATAGATACACCGCAAAAGGAAGAAGCACCGGCAGCTAATGAGTACGCATCACTTTCATCCACACCTGGGGGAAGCACCGGCAGCTATTCAGGAAGCTCAGGAGGTGTTAAAGTTAAAAAGAAGCATATAGCTACAATGAGTGAACGCAGCTTTAATTTAAAAAAACGACTCAACGCCTGGATGCCTAAACGCAAGAAAAAATACCGCCCTAATATTTGCGGCCGATTTTAATATTCTTCTAACCAATATGCTTTACCGCATCATTCCTGCATTTCATTAAAATTATTTATAGCTTTGTTGCCATAAATTTTATGTATTGTGAAAGTTACAACGCTATTCTTCTTCAGCTTCTTTTTAGCTGTTCATTTACCTGCTCAAAACCAGGGGAAAAAATATCCGGACGGGCACGGGGGAACGATTAATTTACCTCAAGGGGATATTTCTTTTGCAGATGAAGTGCTGGATTTTAAGCGGGGACAACCACCTGCAATTGAAGATGCCTGTGATTCAACAACCGCACTTGGCTTACCTGATTTTAAAGGAGGATTGGCTGAGCACTTCACCTCTTTAGGCTGCGGGGGAATATTGAGTCTTCGTTTTATTGATAATGCGGTTATTAATATACCCGGCCCTGATTTGTTCGTTTTTGAAGTAGGGAAATACATTGAAACAACTCAGTTATATGTTTCGAAAGATGGGAATAACTGGATAAATGTAGGGGCAATTTCCGGAGGTACTACAGCTGTGGATATTGGTGACTCTGTAAAACAGGGGGAAATTTTTCACTATGTTAAATTGGTGGATTTAAATACCGATTGTAAAGGTGATTGGCCCGGTGCCGACATTGATGCTGTAGCTGCAATAGGTTCAGGTGAACAGATTTCCATAAACAACGGTGTTTTGTATAAAACAAACGAATTCCAACTACTTCCCGGAGCTAAAACAATGCTGGATAGCATTGTCTACCAAATCAAAATTCAAAGGCCCTCCCAGGTCGTGATTGAGGGACATACGGATAATACAGGCGTGGAAAACCAAAATCAAGTGTTGTCTGAAAAGCGTGCAAAATCAGTTAAAGATTACCTAACGTTAAAATTATCCCCTTTAAAAGTGGGAATACGAACCATAGGCTATGGAAGCAAGTTACCACTCGCATCTAACGAAACAAAAGATGGGCAAAACCGGAACAGGAGGGTGAGTATAATTCTTATTCCCTAAAAAGGGGAAACATTCGGTTAAATGATCCGTATCAATTTAGTGATGGTAAAGTGACAATTAATCTGGAATGTTTGTCTATTTTTACGGCTCTCTGAAAGTTCATTGTTTTTTTTACCTTTGTAAAACTTGAAAAGCTTATCGAATACGAATACTTTTTTAGGATGAAAAAAAACTTACTCTTTTTTTATTTAGTACCATTCTTTTTAACTGGCTACTCTGTTTGCGCTCAAGATCAATCCTCCATTAAAGTGGAACCTTTTGTAGCAGAACAAAAATTCATTAAAAACAATTACGAAGGGGCTTTGGATGATTACTTATCATTGCTGGAAGAAGAGCCTCAAAATGAAAAATACAACTACAATGTTGCTGTTTGTTATCTGAATACAAATATCGATAAAACAAAAGCAATTCCTTACCTGGAAAAAATCACTTCAAACGCCACGTACGACCCCAATGCCCTTTATTTATTGGGTAGAGCCTATAGTTATGCTTATAAATTTGATGATGCTCTAAAAGCATACAACAAGTTTAGAAGAATGGGTAAAGGAACAGCAGAAAACATAGCCGACGTAGATCGCCAAATTCAGTTTTGTATCAATGCAAAAGAATTGGTGAAATTTCCGGTCGATGCAAGCTTTGAAAACCTTGGCGGTACTGTAAATTCGCCGTATGCAGATTATTATGCCTATGTTCCAAGTGATGAGTCATTTATCATTTTCAATAGCCGTAGACCTTTAGAAGGTGCCGAAAAATTAAAAGAAGATGGCAGCTACCCGGCAGGGATTTATATGGCAAAAGTTTCAGAAGGAAAATTTATGAGGGCAAAAATCGTGGATTCGCCTATTCCGAAGGCGGTTGGTGAACAAGAGGTAATTGGGTTAACAGGTGCCGGAGATATGATGCTGATTTACTACACCAATGATAAAGGTGTAGGAGACATATACATTACCACAACAGATAGAAACCAAAAGGTGTTGCATGCTGATAAATTAGGTGAAAATATAAATTCTTCAAAAGCCTATGAAATAGCGGCATCTATCAATAGTGAAGGAAACACACTTTACTTTGCAAGTAACAGAGAAGGG
>DASRRA010000295.1:0-11696 GCA_035696085.1 Bacteroidia bacterium
AATGGATATTCTGATATAACAACATACACAAAATCTAAAAAACGTGATGCAAGAGCAAATTGCTTAAGCTATACTACTACATACAATGGTACGACTTCTACTGTAACTTGTACTTTAAAGTAATTTGAATCTTAAAATTGAATAAGGCGCTTTCAACGAAGCGCCTTATTTTTTTATATATGCTAAAGAAACTACCCTTTATACTACTTTGCATTTTGCTCGGAATCGTTTTCATTTATTCCGGTTGGGCAAAACTTGATTTCATAGAACCTTTTGAGTATACCTTTGTTGACATAGGACTCGTCAACTGGCGACTTGCTCCTTTCGTTGCCCGTTTATTAATTGGACTGGAGTTTTTAATCGGGTTATTGCTGGTTTTAAATCTTAACCTGAAAATGTTCACCTATAAATTGGGAATTGTTGTATTGGTCGTTTTCAGTATTTATCTTATCTTATTATTATTCTTAAGTGGCAATAATGGTAATTGTGGATGCTTCGGAACAAAACTGGTCATGACACCGCTACAGGCATTAATAAAGAATGCCATCATGCTCGTATTCTTCTTTATTCTGTATAAATTTTATAATGGTTGGGAATTAACCAATAAGAAAAAATATTTTTTACTCATACCCTTTGTTTCAGCATTTGCTTTTCCTTTTATAAACAACGCTGTAGAACTCGACTATTCTTCTGCTTATCTGAACAAGCCTGAAGATCAGTTTAAATTGGAATTGGACTCTTTATATAGCAGTGCCAAGCCACCAGCTCCACCACGTACACTTTCAAAAGGAAAACACATCATCGCCTTTTTAAGCTTAACCTGCAAGCATTGTCGTATTGCCGCTAATAAGATGCGTGTTATGCACGAAAGAAATCCAGCCATTCCATTTTATTTTGTTTTAAACGGAGAAGACAAATATTTAAAACCATTTTATGAAAACACGCATACGGAGAATATTCCTCATTGCATGTTACTAGGCCGCAACTTTGTGCTGCTTGCTGGTCTTGACTTACCTACTATCTTTTTAGTGAATAACAGTATTGTAGAAAATGATATTGATTATGTAAAGATGGATCAGACGGAGATTGAAAACTGGTTAAAAAAGTAGTTCGATTCTTAACTCAACACAACTGTAATAAATTGATTTCCAATACAAAAAACGATTTACTAAGAATATTTTTTATATATTATCTAATTTGATATACATTTGCGCAAACTATTAACAAACAAAACTAACTAACATGAAAAAAGTAATTTTATCTGTAGCTGTCATTGCAGCAGCTTCTTTTACATCTTGCAAAAAAGATCGCATTTGTACTTGTACAGGTACAACAGTAACAACAACTACGATGACCATCGGTGGGAAAACTACTACTGACACAAAAACTACAAGTGACTCGCAAATCATAACATTTACAAAAGCAAGAAAAGGTGATGCAAAATCAGCATGTTCAAGCTTCAAAAAAACTGACTCTGAAGATCCAAGTCCATCAATGCATATCGACTATGAATCCACTGTTGAATGTTCTGTAAAATAATAAGGATTTCAAAAATAAAAAAAGCGGTTTACAAAGTTGTAAACCGCTTTTTTATTTCTTGTTTATGAAGCTCCGCCTTACCAGCTACCACCGGCACCACCACCACCAAAGCTCCCGCCACCAAAGCCTCCAAAACCACCGCCTGAAGATCCACCACCAAAACCGCCTCCAAAGCCGCCTGATCTTCTACCACCACCTCCAAGCATAGAACCTAACAACCATCCGGCTGAGCTCATCGTCATTCCGCCTCCTCCGCCTCTTCTTTTCGGCAAAATGATGACGATGATAATCACAATAATAATGATGATCATTACTGGCATATTCTGCTTCTTATTCTTTTTTGCATATTGATCAGAATTGTATTCCCCAACAGCCAATTTCATAAGAACGTTTGTGGCTTCATCCAATCCCTTATAATTATCTCCGTTTTTAAAATTGGGAATCAATTCATTTTCTACAATTTGCTTTGCCGTTGCATCCGGTATCGCACCTTCCAAGCCATACCCCGGTGCAATTTGTACTTCTCCTCTACCATCAGCCGTCTTTGTTTTTACAAGAACAACTACACCGTTATCTTCTTTTTCATGTCCTACTCCCCACGATTGTCCTAATCGTGTGGCAAAGTCGTAGGGTTCATAACCTGCCAAATCATCTACAATGACGATGACAATTTGATTAGATGTTTTATTTGCAAAATCACTCAGCTTTTGCTCCAAACGCGCCTCTTCATCTTTTGAAATAAATCCGGAAGTATAATTATTAACCAGGCGATCCGGTTTTGGACGCGGAGGAATCCCTTCTTGCGCAAATGTCTGAATAGAGAAAAATAGACAGACACAAAACAAAACCACCCTATTCAAAATAGCAGTATTTAGCATATATGTATTGACCTTAGCAGGTTGTGTGGTTGTTATCATTTTTCAAAACTCATGTCGTTACTTAATTCATTTGTATCATTATCCTGATGCGGGAAATACAATTTCAACTTTTCACCCGCCATTTCAATCCCTCTCGATAAGCCTTGTGTGAATTCTTCTTTTTTAAAATGATCAAGTATCACTTCTTTGATATTGTCCCAAAAGTCTGCAGGAACTTTTTCATTAATTCCTTTATCTCCCAGAATTGCAAACTTACGATCCGTGATTGCCAGGTAAAACAAAATGCCATTTCTAAGCACCGTTGCATCCATACCCAATTGATGAAATACATTAGCTGCCTGATCCAATACATCCACCTTGCATTCATTGTCAACATGCACCCGGATCTCTCCGGATGTATTTGACTCTGCATAAGCAATTGCTTGTTGAATCTGCTTTTTTTGTAGATCTGTGAAAAAATCTTTTGCTCTCATGAGTATAAAATAAAACCGCCTCGTCCGAGGCGGCTATTCACTTATTATTTATTTCTTTCGCTATCTCTCATGCTTTTGATATCAGGCGCATTTTCTGCACCAGCTTGAGAAGCAAAATATGCTTTTGGAGTGAAACCGAATAGTCCGGCCCAAATCTTTTTTGGGAACTGACCAATAGTAGCGTTATAATCATTTACTTGTTCGTTAAAACGTCCACGTTCAGTTGCTATTCTGTTTTCCATACCTTCATATTGCGCTTGAAAATCACGGAAAGCAACAGTTGTTTGCAATTGCGGGTAATTTTCAGCTACCGCCATTAATCTTCCTAAAGAAGCACCAAACTGATTTTGTGCTTGTTCAAATTCGGCCATTTTCTCTGGCGTTAAATTATTCGCATCAATGTGTACACTGGTTGCTTTTGAACGTGCTTCCATTACTTCTTTCAATGTACCTCTTTCAAAATCAGCAGAGCTCTGAACAATTTCGAACAGGTTCTTCGTCTTATCCATACGTGCCTGGTAAGCCACTTCAACTTGTTGCCATTGCTTTGTAACACCCTCCCGTTGTTTAAACATGGAGTTGTAAGATCCACAGCCATTAAAAGCAAGTAATAAGATCAAACCTCCGATTACAAGTAAGATAATTGTTCCTTTTTTCATTTTTTGTTTTGTTTTAAGTTTTTATAAAAGTACGGTATTTTGTCAAAGCATATACCAGGGGATTGCATGTGACAGGCTGACTTTTTTTGTCAGTCAATCAGCTCCAAACTGCGCTTTATAAACTTGGTCATATCTTCCCCTCTTAGCAAGCCTTGTGAAAGCATTGCCAAATCAGCAGCCTGTTTTGTCAGTTGTTTTTGTTTCTCTGCTTGCTTCTCGTTTAAAATCTTTCCAATCAAAGGGTGATTGGTATTCACAATCAGATTATACATCTCCGGCATGGATCCATAAAAATTCATTCCTCCACCACCCAGCGCACTCATGTCTTTCATTCTGCGCATGAACTCCGGTTTGGTTATCATCATCGGTGCATCCTTTTCACTCAGGCTTTCAAACACGACCATGAATTTTTCTTTTGGAACAACTCCTTCAATCACCGGCTTCAATGTGTTTTGTTCTGCTTCACTCAGTTTGGAAGGTTGCGCATCCTCTTTCTTGATTAATTTTTCAATAGTATCAGCATCTACACGAACAAAAGAAGTATCCTTTAATTTTGATTCCAATTGGTTGATGTAATGAGGATCAATCGGACTATCCATTACCAATACATCGTATCCACGTTCTTTTGCTGTTTCAATAAAGCTGTGTTGCTCGTCTACTTTGGTTGCATATAAGTATACAATCTTGTTCTCTTTATTGGTTTGCAATGTTTTTACATGATCTGCATATTCTTCCAATGTAAAGTATTTCCCGTCCACATTTTTCAGCAATGCAAATTTCTGTGCCTTCTCATAAAACTTATCTTCTGAAAGCATTCCGTATTGAACAAATACTTTAATGTCTTCCCATTTGCTTTCAAAGTCTGCACGGTCCTTCTTGAATAATTCTTCCAGCTTGTCCGCTACTTTTTTGGTGATATGCGCCGATATTTTTTTCACATTGCCGTCCGCTTGCAAATAACTGCGGCTCACATTCAATGGGATATCGGGCGAATCAATTACACCACGCAACAGCATTAAAAAGTCAGGTACAATGTTCTCTACCGAATCGGTAACAAATACCTGGTTGGAATACAATTGTATTTTATCTTTCGGTGTTTCAAACGTCTTATTTACTTTAGGAAAGTATAAGATACCCGTTAAGTTGAAAGGATAATCCACATTTAAATGAATATGAAATAACGGATCTTCAAAGTTCATAGGATATAACTCCCGGTAGAATTTTTTATAATCGTCGTCTGTTAAGTCCGATGGTTTTTTCGTCCAGGCTGGTACTGGATTATTGATGATGTTGTCTACTTCCGTCTCTAGATCTTTATCGCCTTCTTTCTTCGTTTCTTTTTTGGTTCCGAATTTTATTTCTACCGGAAGGAACTTACAGTATTTAGTAAGCAGCTCCTGGATACGATATTGTTCCAAAAATTCTTCGGAGTCATCAGCAATGTGCAGGATGATTTCTGTTCCACGGGTTGTTTTTTTACTGTCTTCAATTTTGTATTCCGGGCTTCCGTCGCATTCCCAGTGAACCGCTTTGGATCCTTCTTTGTGGGATAGGGAGTTGATCTCCACTTTTTTTGACACCATAAAGGCCGAGTAAAAACCCAAACCGAAATGCCCGATAATAGCATTCGCTTCCGGGGTTTTATCCTTATATTTGTTTACAAATTCTTCCGCTCCGCTAAAGGCAATTTGGGTGATATATTTTTCAATCTCTTCAGCAGTCATACCGATACCTTTATCCAGGATGGTCAACGTTTTTGCTGCTTTATCGATACTTATTTCAATTTTCAAATCATCCAAACTGGCTTTGGATTCACCTAATGATACGAGGGTTTTTAGCTTTTGAGTCGCATCAACTGCATTTGAAACGAGCTCTCTTAAGAATATTTCATGATCTGAATACAGAAACTTTTTAATTATTGGAAAGATGTTTTCTGTTTGAACGTTAATTTTTCCTGTGCTCATAATAGATTTAAGTAATTAATGATAAATAAAAAATTGTCGCCAGCCTGTTTTCAAAGGATATGCCACCGCAGCAATAACTGACAAGATGACAAAGCTTGCTTTGCCTTTATTTTATTGCAATATTAAGAAAAATAAAACCTTAATTTTACGAAATTATTATGAATATAAAAGTAGAAAAAAAGACTGCGTTTACGGGTCATAAAGGCTCTGTATACACCATAGAAACTGGGGCTGAAAAGCACCTTATTTTTTCGGGAAGCAGTGATCGCGTGGTTGCAGCCTGGGATATAAATGCATTGATACCGTTGGAGTTCTCAGCCCGGCTTCCGGCCATTGTATATGCCCTTTGTTATGTTGCGGAGAAAAACCTCCTGTTTGTAGGTACTTCTGCTGGTCAGATCCATGTGTTGGATCTCACGCAAATGCAGGAAATAAAAATATTAAAGCACCATACAGGTCCTATTTTTAGTATTCGTTATTCCTTACAAACCAATTGTTTTTACAGCACTTCGGGCGATGGGCACTTTGCAGTTGGTTCCCTGGATACACTTTCTGTTATAAAAATTAAAAAACTTTGTGAGGAGAAAGTCCGCAGCATTGATTTCAATTACAAAACCTCTGAAATAGCTGTAGCCAGTGGCGATTGCCACATCCGGATTTTTGATTTAAATACGCTTGCCGAAAAAAGGTCATGGTTAGCACATGGACTATCCGCCAACATTGCCCGTTATTCACCCGATGGAAAAATAATGCTCACGGGAGGAAGAGACGCACATTTGAATGTATGGGAAACAACCGATTATAAAAGAATGGCCAGTATCCCGGCGCATAACTACGCCATTTACGATATTGCCTACAGCCCTAATGGTAAACTCTTTGCCACGGCCAGCCGAGATAAAACCCTGAAAATATGGGATGCTACAACATTTGAATTATTGAAACGCATCCATAAAGATGCGCATGGTGGGCACCTCAACTCGGTAAACAAATTAATATGGAGTGATTTCAACAATTACCTGATTTCTACGGGTGATGACAGGGCAATTATAGTTTGGGAAATAACATCCGAATTATAATTCTTTTGCCTTATTCCAGTAAACATCCATCTCTGCAAGGGTCATATCTGCCAGCTTTTTACCTTGTTTGCCGGCTTCCTGCTCGAGGTACTGGAAACGTTTGACAAACTTCTTATTGGTCTTTTCCAGCGCATCTTCCGGGTTAATATTCATAAATCGCGCATAGTTAACAAGGGAAAATAGTACATCACCAAACTCATCTTCTATTTTGCTTTGTGGCGCTTTTATTTCTATCTCATGTTTTAATTCTCCTAGCTCCTCTTCTACTTTTTCCCAAACCTGCTCCGGTCTTTCCCAATCAAAACCTACAGCACGCGCCTTGTCCTGTATCCTGGAAGCTTTTACCAGGGATGGCAACGATACGGGAACCCCTCCAAGCACGGATTTATTACCTTCTTTTAATTTCAGTTTTTCCCAGTTTTCTTTCACATCCTGCTCGTTCTCCACCTTTACATCACCGTAAATATGGGGGTGACGGCTAATCATCTTATCGCACAGGGTGTTGATCACATCCGCAATATCAAACACTTTTGTTTCTGAAGCAATCTTCGCATAAAACACGATGTGTAATAAAATATCACCCAATTCCTTTTTAATGTTTACCATATCTTTTTCGATTATGGCATCGGCTAATTCGTATGTTTCTTCGATTGTTAAATGACGTAAACTCTCAATGGTTTGTTTTTGATCCCAGGGACATTTTTCGCGTAATTCGTCCATTATAATCAATAATCGCTCAAATGCAGCCAGCTTTTCCTTCATAATCCTTTTTTTCTCAAATGTAATAACATAAGTATTAATAACAACCTCACCAGAAGCTATATATTTTTATATTTTTGTATTTTATTCAGTAAAAGCATTGATGTTAGCTAACGTTTTTCGGGCAGTTGTTTTTTTCTTTTGTATGGTAGCGATGAGGCTACCTGCGGTTTCGCAGAACCGGCCGGATAAAGACTTTATCTTATCTGCACATGGGCATTATGGCTTTATTTTGAGTCATCGCAACAACATGGCAAATCTGATTAAAGGGCATGTTGTCGGAGGCGAGGTTAATTATTTGTTCAGAACCAATGGCAACAAGCCCTGGCAGCAATTATACAAATACCCGGATTTCGGAATTTGTGTGCTTCACCTGGATTTGGCCAACCCTGAACAACTCGGAACATTTGAAGCGGTGTATCCTTACACCAATTTGAGATTGAATAAATTAAACTCGAAAGTAAATTTTAACCTTCGCTTAGGTGCCGGGTTAGCTTTTATAACCAAGCCGTTTGACCGTATAACGAATCATAAAAACAATACAATTGGGTCTCATTTGAATGGGTTTGTAAATCTAAGGCTCAGCGCTACTTACATGATCACAGATGCATGGGCCATTAATACAGGAATTGGATTAACGCACGCTTCCAACGGAGCCATGAAAACACCCAACCTGGGCTTAAATATAGCCACCCTTAACGTGGGTATTGGCTATGCTTTTGGAAACCGTTGTTATGAATACAGAAGAGATTCCTTAGCACCTTGCCCAAAAGTCTGGAAAGTTTCTGTGATTGGTGTTACTGGTGTGAAGGAGCTGGAACAACCAGGTGGAAGGAAATACATGGCATTTGGTTTACAAACCATTGCTTACCGAACTTTGAATTATAAAAACAAATTAGGAGGCGGAATTGAAGTCACTTACAACAATTCAACAAAAAGAGAATGGTTAGCCGACAGTGTGTATCATCCCACTTTCGATCAAATTATTCAGGGAGGTGCAAAGGTATGTTATGCATTTGTTTTAGACCGACTTTCCTTTCCGGTTGAATTTGGCGTATACATTTATAAAAAACAAAAAGTGAATGGTATGTTTTTTCACAGGATAGGTTTGCGATATATGCTTACTAAACATGTGATTGCAAATGTTACCCTACTCACGCATTTTGCAAAAGCAGATTATTTTGAAGGAGGATTTGGATATGAATTTTAAAAAATTTATGACCTGGAAGTATTGTTTGCTACTGTTGCTTGTGAGCTTTTTTTTCAACTCCTGCAAAAAAGAAAACTTGTGTGATTGCATTAAACGTACGGGCACCATCATCCAGGAAACCCGTGATATTTCAGGATTCGATGCTATTCTGGTAAAAGACGATGTAAATGTTTTTTTAATACAGGACTCCATATCAAAAGTAATAGTGGAAGCGGGGGAAAACATTGTACCACTCATCAAGACGCAGGTATCCGGTAAAACGTTGGTTTTGAGAAACAGAAACCGTTGCAATTTTATGCGCAGCTATAAAAAACCCTTGAATGTATATATACATATTCCACTCTTAACTCAAATAAATGCCGAAGGCACAGGCGACATTAAGAGTTTGAATACCATTGTTACACCTGCCATTTATGTAGCAGCCAACAATTCAGGCAACACAGAAATTACATTACAAGCAACACAATTAACCACCTCTATGCATGGCAATGCTGATTTTACTTTACATGGTTATAGTTATCATCATGATTGTGATGTTCAGGGAACTGCTTATTTGTTGGCAGGAGATCTTCAAACGGATTACACCTATTTACATAGTGCTACACTTGGTTTGTGCTATGTAAATGTAACCAGCTTATTTCAGTGCAAAATAGATTTGAAAGGAGATATCTTTTGTTATGGAAATCCAAAGCATGTTGATTACGAATATTCAAATACCGGAAGATTGTATCTGCAATAGAACATTGCATTCTAAAAACTTATTAAATAAGGATGAAAATAAAACCCATTAAAGTTCATTATTTATTGAAGCTGTTTATTTTTTTGCTTCTCTTTTTTGCTGTTTTCAGGTTATTGTTTGTCATCTATCACCACACCCGAATTCCGGACAGCGAACATTCCGAGACTGTTCTTTCTTTTTTCTACGGCCTTCCTTTGGATATTTCAACAGCTTGTGCCTGTTTAATTATTCCCTATATTTTATGGTCGTTCCAGCAGTTTCACAAGCGAAGATTTATACATGTCATCAATTTAAGTTTCATCATTTTTATAATCATACTCTTCACCATTTTAAGTATTGCGAATATAAAAATGTATGGTGAGTGGGGCACCCAATTAAGTTCAAGGGCATTTTATTATTTGCTTTATCCGAGTGAAGTAATTCATTTCATCTCTAAATGGTCACTTTTTCTGCTGCTTACAGGCTGCGTTCTGATTTCCTATATTTTTATCAGAACCTATCGCCGGAAGATTACTAATTTTTCATATCCTATTCAAAACAAAACATTAAAAATCTGCATTATTGCAATCACACCTTTTCTTTTACTGTTAGGATACAGGGGAGGTTTTCAGTTAACACCCATCAACGAAAGTCAATCCTATTATTCATCCATTCCCATCAACAACCACATCGCCACCAATAATATCTGGTACCTGGCGCATAGTTTTGTAGATGCAAACAACATGACAAATCCATATGAGTTTATGGATAAAGAAAAAGCTCAAAAATTAACAACAGCGCTTTATGCTTCCAATCCTTCAAAAAATATAATTCCGCTTCTAAAAACGGCACGCCCGAATATTGTCATCATCGTTTTGGAAAGCTGGACAGCGGATATTATCAAAGCCTTAGGAGGTGAGCAAGATGTAACACCTCATTTTGATGAATTAAGAAAAGAAGGTTTACTATTTACACAAATGTATAGCAGCGGATTCAGAACCGATCAGGGCTTGGTTTCCATTCTGAGCGGCTTCCCCGGACAACCCAATGTATCTATTATCAACACGCCCAGTAAATCTGAAAAGCTACCATCTATTGTTACAGACTTAGTGAACCAGGGTTACTCCTCGTCTTTCTACTATGGAGGTGAAATTGAATTTGCCAACATGAAAAGTTATTTGGCCAACACGCGCTTTCAAAAAATTATTGATAAAACGAATTTTCCGAAGGATGAATTAAACAGCAAATGGGGAGCACACGATGAATTTGTTTTGAAAAAACAATTACAAGATCTTGCTTCTGAAAAAACACCTTTTATTTCTACCGTCCTTACCTTAAGCACCCATGAGCCTTTTGAGGTAACCATGAATACACCTTTCAATGGAAGCGATGAAAAAGAGAAATTTAAAAAAGCAGCCTTCTATACGGATAATTGTTTGTTCAATTATTTTAATGAAGCAAAAAAACAACCCTGGTATAAAAACACATTGTTTTTATTGATTGCAGATCATGGACACTATCTTCCAAAAGACAGAGATATCAATTATCCGGAAGGAAGAAGAATAACCAATCTGCTTATTGGCGGTGCGTTGATTGATAGCTTAAAAGGGAAAACAATTGATAAAATTGGGAATCAAAATGACTGGGCGGCTATTCTTTTATCACAATTACGGTTGCCCACTGATAAATTTAACTGGAGCAAAAATCTATTAGACCCGTCAACAAAGGGTTTCGCTTACTACTCCAATGAAAATTATTTAGGATGGATCACACCACAAAAAAATTATGTGTACGAATATGTTTCCAAAACTACGAATGAGCAGGTAAAAGCTGACAGTACATCTCCCACTTCTTCTTTGGAAGATGCGGAAGCATATCTGCAAACATTGTATCAAACTTATCTCGATTATTAAATGAAGCGCTTTCTTCATATGTTTATTTTCCAATCGTTTTTATTAACCTGCCTATTGCAGGGGATGAACGTATATGGTCAACTAGAAAGCGCAGTACCCTTTGAGGAGGACGTGTATAAAAAAACAATCAAAACAGTTGAGCTTAGAAATCCGGATTTTGAATTATCCCAACCAGTGCTTCATCTCAATGCTTCAGAGACATTAAAATTAAGTTTTGATGAGTTGACGGTAGATCTGCAGCGGTATAGTTATACGTTTATTCATTGTAATGCTGATTGGACACCCTCCAACCTGCTAAGCTCAGAATTTATAGATGGTTTTGCAGAAAATGCAATTGCAGATTATCAGTATTCGGCAAATACCCTTCAAAAATATATACATTACAGCACAGTATTTCCCAACACATCGTTGCGCTTCACCAAATCGGGAAACTATCTGCTGAAGGTTTACCCTGAGGGCAATCCGGATACTCCTGTTTTAACAAGGCGTTTCCTGGTTGTAGATACC
>DASRRA010000296.1:0-6710 GCA_035696085.1 Bacteroidia bacterium
AACGCGACCTACTGCGATACGACCTACGAAAGAGGAGTAATCCAAAGAAGTGATTTGCATTTGCAAGGTACCTTCTACAGTTGGTTGTTCCGGGAAATAATCAATGATGGTATCTAATAAATAAGTAATATCATTGGTAGGTGTTTTCCAATCCGGTCCCATCCATCCTTGTTTAGAGGATCCGTAAACTGTTTTGAAATTCAACTGCGCTTCTGTTGCATCCAGGTTAAAGAATAAATCAAATACCTGGTCATGTACTTCATCCGGGCGGCAGTTTGGTTTATCCACTTTATTGATCACCAATACCACTTGTTTTCCCTGAGCCAACGCTTTTTGTGTAACGAAACGGGTTTGAGGCATAGGGCCTTCAAACGCATCTACTAATAAAACAACGCCATCGGCCATGTTTAATACACGTTCCACTTCACCGCCAAAGTCGGCGTGGCCTGGTGTATCAATGATATTTATCTTGGTATTTTTATAACGTACCGATACGTTTTTCGCCAAAATGGTGATCCCACGCTCTCTTTCCAAATCATTATTGTCCAATATCAACTCTCCTGACTCCTGGTTTTCACGGAACAATTTACCGGTGTGTAAAATTTTATCAACCAATGTCGTTTTTCCGTGGTCAACGTGAGCAATAATGGCAATGTTTTTAATATTTTTCATTTGATCATTGTTATTCATTCATAAGCAGTTGATTACAGTAATAAAACCGCTTATTTTCTTGTTAAGAAGTTGCAAAAGTAGTGATTTTATTGTTAAGTTAGCTATATGCCCATCTTAATATTTATAAATTCATTGAATGCACCCTTCAAAAGGCTATTAATCCTACAAACCAAGATAAAAATACGATCAAATTTTTTTGTCTGTAAATTCGGCCTGAATAAATTTGCGAGCTTTGGTAGCGTAAGTCTAACTGAAAATTAAAAAAATAATGGAGACGAATAAAATTTGGTATGCACAACCAACACTAGAACAACTGAATTGGGTAAAAGCAAATACACTGGCAGAATCACTGGACATCAATCTTATAGAAATAGGTAATGACTATCTCATCGGAACAATGCCTGTAAATAATCGAACCAAACAACCTTTCGGATTATTGCATGGTGGTTCCTCTGTTGCACTTGCCGAAACCTTGGGAAGTATTGCTTCTTTACTGGTAGTTAACCAGGACTTGTTTATTGGTGTGGGTATTGAAATAAATGCAAATCACGTGAAGGCCGCTACAAAAGGCTTGGTTACAGGCGTCTGCAAGCCACTGCACATAAAAGGGAAAACGCATGTATGGGAAACGAAAATTTATGATGAAGCAAAAGATATGATTTGTGTGAGTCGTTTTACGTGTGCCATTGTGAACAGGCAAAAAATGGAAGAAAGAAAAAAAGGTTTGTAAATTCACCAGGCAGGTTCGAAAAACCTGACGGGTGTGTGTAAGTTGATATTACTTTCCTAAAAGCATAATAAAAACCAATAGTGCAATTCCTATAATGATACTGATGATAAAAAGAAACGGATCTGTACCACTTCTGTGTTCTTTTGGAAGTATTTCTGAAACAGGCTCTTCACGCTGCTGCTGGTAGCGTTGCTCGTACTGTGCTTGTTGCTGCGCATATTGATAAGCATTACCGGTATAGGGCGCGTAATGCTTGCTTTTTATACGCTGGTAATTGTCGACATAGGAAAATTTAAGATCGTATTTTCTACGTTTCTCCACATTTGAAAGGATTTCATAAGCTTCCTGGATTTCTTTAAAAAGCGCATCATTCCCTTCTTTTTCCTGATTTTTATCCGGGTGATGTTTTTTTGCAAGACTTCGAAAAGCAAGTTTGATTTCTTCCTGCGTTGCTGTATTCTTTACGCCAAGTAATATGTAATAGTTTTTAAACGCCATTTCACATTAATTGTCCAGCTCACCCTCTTTGGGCTCCAGCTCTTTTAAATACACTCTTGCATAATCGCGATAACGAATAGGGTTTGGAAATAAATTGTGTACGTTCGACTTAATCATGCGGTAATTTTCTGCATACCATAACATCATAATGGGAGCATCTTTCATCATGAGTTGTTCTGCTTCCATATAATTTTTGTAGGCTTCTTCTTGTGTTTTAGCAGTTTTAGCTGCTTCATACAAACTGTCAAATACAGGGTTTTTATAGCGTTGCGTATTGGGGAATGTTTCTTTGGTAAGATCATCCGGTAAGGTACCGCCGTAGAGCACAAATAAAAAGGACTCCGGGCTTGGGAAATCTGCAATCCAGCTGGAGCGTACAATTTCAGCACGTGCAAATTTAGCATCTTCCAGTTTCTTCTTTTGTGTGACCACTTCAAAATCAACATCAATGTTTAATACGTTTTTTAATTGCTTTTGTATCTCGGCTACAACGGGTATATGTTTGGTTCCTCCGCTGTTCAATTCAATTTTGATCTTTGGAAAATCTTTACCATTCGGATATCCTGCTTGTGCTAAATATTTCTTGGCAGAATCCGGAGCGAAGTCGTATCCTTTTATTTTCGTAATATCATATCCTTGAATGGAAGGCGGACAAAATCCATAAATAGCAGGGCCGTAAGCTTCACCATTAAGTACTTCATCCACAATCTTATTGCGGTCAATAGCATAAGAGAATGCCTTACGAACTCTCACATCTGTAAAAGGAGGCTTGATGAGGTTAAATTCGTAGTATTGATTGGCCATTTCCGGCAAACGTTCCAGGATGTATTTAGGTGGTTTGTTTTTAAAATCAGCTATTTGTTTGGTTACGATATCGGTAACAGATTCCGAAGGTAAACCGGTTACAAGGGCTAGTTCACCGCTTTGAAATTTAGCCAATTCATCCGTTTTGGACATGACGGTAATAACCACAGAATCCAGAAATGGCAGTTGATTCCCGAGTTCATCGGTGCGGTAATAGTTGGGATTACGGGTGAGAATAATTGTTCCATTGTCATTTTCATGAAATAGAAATGCACCCGTACCTACTTTTGTATTTAAACCATATTTTTCAATCGCTTCTTTTGGAACAATGGAAGCCCCCGGAATAGCCAATGTATTTAAAAAAGAAATATTAGCATGAAGCAACTTTATTCTAACCGTATACTCGTCAATCACTTCAACCCCGGCCAAAGAGCCGTTTGGTTTACCTTTACTGGCATTATAGAACTCATTTGCACCCACCACTTTATCTTTTAAAATAACAGAGAAATTGGTATTCTCTTTAATATCCGTACAAAGTAATTCAAATGAATATTTAACATCTTGTGCCGTTAATTCTCTGCCTTTTCCATCAGCAAAACAAGAATCATCTTGAAAATGGATCCCTTTATGAAGTGTAAACGTGTAGATGGTACCGGTTGGATCAATTTCCCATTTTTCTGCAATGGCGGGGATTATGGAAAGGTCTTTCATATCAAAACGTACGAGTCCTTCATAAATCTGGTTGGCGATATGCCCACCAATATCTTCACTAATGCCGGCCGGGTACAAGGTGGTGTAACGGTCTGTTTCACTTATCCTCAGTGTGCCTCCGTATACAGCATCCCCTTTTGCGCTTTTAAAATCAGCGCATGATATGCAGCAAAGAAATGATGCTAAAAGAAAGTAGGGGTAGCGTTTTTTCATGAAATGCAGTGGTTAATTTCATTAGCAATATACAAAATATCATATGAATAAAGCTATTGTAAAGAACAAATAAGCAGAACCTGTTTTAAAAAGCTGAATTAACTATAAAATATGTTGACATGAACCAAATTTGTTTAAATTTGTGGGACGCAGTAAAAATAATATTTTATTTTTGTTTTGAAATTGCTAAATAAGGTCATAATATTGCGTTCAGAAAGCAACCAAAAAAACTCAAGTTGTTATTTTTAACATAAAAATATACGATGAAGAAAACTCTATTTTTTACGCTTATTGGTCTGTTAGTTTCAGCTACTGGTTTTTCAACCGGAGTTATCGTATTGGAAGGGAACTATCAAGGAAAGAATCTATATGTCCAAAATCAATTTGCTGCATCAGGAGTTGGTTTTTGCGTTCAGGAAGTAAGAGTAAATGGTAATGTAACAACAGATGAGATCACGTCAAGTGCATTCGAAATTGACTTTAGAAACTTACAGTTAAAACTTGGTGATAAAGTAGAGGTGCGTATTACGCACAAAGATGATTGTAAACCAAAAATTTTGAATCCTGAAGTACTATTACCAAAAAGTACATTCGAAGTTTTAACAATTGGAGTAGATAAAGACCTTACGTTTAAATGGACGACTAAAGGAGAAACTGGAAAATTACCGTATATCGTTGAACAATTCCGTTGGAACAAATGGGTGAAAATAGGAGAAGTTGGTGGTAACGGAACGGCTACTGAGAATTCCTACTCTTTCAAAATCACACCTCACTCGGGAAAAAATCAATTCCGCGTAAAGCAAATCGATTACACAGGACAACCCAAACTTTCCAAAACGGTTGATTATACATCGAATGTACCGGTTGTTGACTTTACCCCTACAAAGGTAACGAAGGAAATCAATTTCATCTCAAACAATGCTGCTGTAGAAACTATGTACGAAATATATGATCAGTTTGGAAACATTGTGAAACGTGGATTTGGTAAAACCGTTGATGTATCTAACTTACCAAGAGGTGCATACTACCTGAACTATGATAATAAAATGGGAGAGTTTATTAAACGATAAACGATTTCAACGAAATAGAAAACAGTCCCGAGTAATCGGGATTTTTTTTTGCCTTAACCAAGCTCTCACACATTCTCGATTCCGCTGCACCATCGCTAAAGCTAAGGCGGCATGCGATCGAAATGGCATCAATGCTCACGCATTCATATTGAACTGGGCTAGATCAAAAGCCCAATACGTCTATTATGCTTTCCTTCTTCACATCCAGCCAATAGGTTTGAATTCCCGGCTGTTTTGCACCTTCAATGTGTTGAGGTGAATCATCAATGAATAAGGTTTCCTTAGGATCCAGCCCGCTGTTATCCAGCACATAATGAAAGATCTCCGCATCCGGCTTGCGTAAATTAATCTCATACGACAGATATACTTTTTCAAAAAAGCTGGAAAGATCGGGAACACCTAGCTGTTGCTGCAAGGATTTGGAGAATTGCTGAATATGAATTTCATTGGTATTGCTCAACAGGAAGGTACGGTGCGTGCTTTTGAATTTCTTTAGCAAATTCACCCGGGGTTGAGGTAAATCCAGTAACATCGCGTTCCAGGCATTGTCAATAATCTCTTTACTAACAGGGGTTTTTAAGGCTTTGTTCATCGCCACTCTAAATTCATCCGAAGTAATGAGGCCTTTTTCATACAGATCAAAGGTTTGATTTTGTTCTGCTTTAGAGAATAACTTCTGAAACTGTGGTATACCGAGCTTTTCAAAAGCTTTAGCAGTGATGTCATAATCAATATTGAGTAAAACACCACCTAAATCGAAAATAATGTTTTTGTACTTATTTGGTTGAATGATCATAATAAAGCGAAAAGAGTTTTGTAAATTGCGTACAAATATATAATTTCGCATTCCTAAAATTGCATAAATTATATGCAATTGGGGCCTATAGCTCATTCGGTTAGAGCAACAGACTCATAATCTGTGGGTGCTTGGTTCGATTCCAAGTGGGCCCACTTCTTTAATTATTTTCATTCAAAATGACACTTCGTTGCAGTTAATGCTTCGAAGTGTTTTTTGATTTTAGTCTAGGGCCCACTTTCGGTCATCAAGGTTCAGCGAAGATGATCAAAAATCAGTGTGCGTGTGGAGAGCGCCTACGCCATAGCTTCAGCGCTGGCGCAGCGAGAGCGATCGCACGAACACTGGATTTTTTTTCTCGGGTTTCCCTGGCGATAGCAGGGATAAACGCACTTGCTCTGACTCACACTATATTTTTAATTTTCGAGCGGTCCCCTAAAAATCCATACAAATTATTTAAAATGACCGCGACATAAAATAATTTTGCGCAAATCATTTATTTACTCTTATGTTTGATTTTGAAAAATTGAGAGTATATTGAAAAGTAAAAAGTATTTAATAAAGCAATATGCAAAAACATTTAATAACACCGTTTATATTTTTGTGCTCTTACTTAGTAGTAAATGCACAATATAATTACCCTGTAACACCCCAACATCCGGTGGTAGATAATTATTTCGGAACTCAAATTACTGACAATTACCGTTGGCTAGAAGATATGAAGAATCCGGAGGTACAAACCTGGTTCAAAGAACAGTCTAATTTTTCAGATGCCATTCTAAGCAAAATAAATGGTCGTGATGAATTGTTTAATCGGATGAAGCAAATCCAGAATATGTATGGAGACAGATACGATAATGTAATCCAAAGAGGTGGCACCTATTTTTATGCAAAACAAAAGAAAGGTGACAAATTAAGTAAGCTATATACCCGGAATGAAACAGATGGTGAGGAAAGTTTGTTATTTGACCCGGAAACAATTAAGAGGGGAACTCAAATAATGATGTATACGGCAAGTGAGGATGGAAAAAAAATGGCTATTTCCTTTTCACAAGGAGGTGGTGAAATATGTGATATAAGAATTTTTGATATTTTAGAAAAAAAATTACTTCCTGAAATTATTGGACCTGTATGGAGCGAGTTTAATTTCGAATTTACGTCAGATGGAACAGCTCTTTTATATTCTAAACTAAGTACGGGTGACCCAGCGAGCGAC
>DASRRA010000297.1:0-2379 GCA_035696085.1 Bacteroidia bacterium
AACGTTGCATGCAAAAGGTTTTCAGTGTCAATCGTTCAACGATGCAGTGGAAGCGATAGAAGCGTTAAACCAACTAAATTGCGATGCCATCCTTATTGATATGATGATGCCGGAGATGGATGGTTATGAAGCCATTCCGAAAATACGAAAAATAGCGGGCAAGGAACATATTCCAATTATAGCGGTGACAGCCCAGGCCATGCACGGTGATAAAGAAAAATGCCTGGAAGCAGGCGCTAATGATTACATTTCCAAACCTATTGACGTTGATAAATTATTGTCTGTATTAAACTAGGCGTTTTATGATAGATGATACGGAAATTGGTGTGTTATTAAATGATGTCCAGGAACGATATGGATATGATTTCAATATGTATTCCAAAGCATCTATCTTCAGAAGGATCAATCGGTTATTCTCTATGGATAAGTTCATGTCTTTTGAAAATTTTAGAAATCAAATTCTTTCTGATAACGATTACTTCAAACGGTTTGTTGAAGAAATCACCGTTAACGTCACGGAAATGTTTCGGGATCCTTTATTCTATAAAACATTGCGTGAACAAGTGTTACCACAGCTTGCCACAAAACCTTTTATTCGTATCTGGCACGCCGGCTGTTCAACCGGAGAAGAAGTGTATTCCATGGCTATTCTATTGCAGGAAGCCAACCTTTTGAAAAAAGCATTGATTTATGCAACAGATATTAATCCGGAAGTATTGCAGCGCGCAAAGAGTGGGATTTTTCCTTTAAGTTATTTACGTCAATATTCTGAGAACTATATACTTTCAGGAGGGCGAAATGATTTCTCTTCTTATTATTCTGCCAACTACGGTTCTGCTAAATTCAATGAAATACTTGGTGAGCGAATGATTTATTCAACACACAACCTGGTTTCAGATGGTTCCTTTAATGAATTTCATCTCATCATGTGTAGAAATGTATTTATTTATTTTGATAAAGATTTACAACAACGTGTATTTCAACTTTTTGATTCCAGTCTGGAAATGTTAGGTTACCTGGCTCTAGGGTCAAAGGAGACATTGAAATTTTCTTCCATATCCCCTAAATACAAACAAGTCGGAAAAGAAAAATTATGGAGAAAAATAGCCTGAAAACACCTTGCAAAATGTTGATCATAGGAGGTTCAGCAGGCGGTTTGGATGCCCTGTTAGAAATACTGCCGCGTTTAAAAGCGCCAATAAATTTCACAATAACATTGGTACTCCATCGCAAAAACACGACAGAAGTAACACTTGCCGACTTAATTGCTTCCAAAACCAAATTAAATGTGAGAGAAGTAGAGGATAAAGAATTAATTCTGGAATCAACGCTCTACATTGCTCCGGGTGATTACCATTTGTTAATTGAAAAAACAGGACAGTTTTCACTTGACTTTTCGGAACGGATTAATTTCAGCAGACCCAGTATTGATGTGACACTTGAATCAGCCTCCAGAATTTATGGCCCTACTTTGACCTGCATCATTCTTTCAGGAGCTAACCATGATGGAACGGCTGGGGCCAAATTTGTAAAAGAGAATGGTGGTATCGTCATTGCTCAGCAGCCGGAAACCGCTTTGTCTCCGGTTATGCCGGAATCAGTTATCAAGGAAGTGCAACCGCAGTTCGTATTGAATATTCGGGAAATAGTTGATTATATCAACAGCTTATAACTCTATCATTGAACCATCGGTCCATTTTATTTAACGAACGGTAAGGCGCTTTTCATTTTTGCGATGTACATTGCCCTTCTTTATAATACATTGTTATAAAAAAGGTTAACTAACATTAAAAAAACTAAATGAAAAAATTAGCTTCGTTTTCTTTCTTTATCTCTATACTGTTTGCAGCTGGATGTCATTCTCCTGCAGACGAAAAAGAAGAACCGGCTCCGGTCATTGATGTAAAATTATTTTTCAAAGACGGAGACAAGACAAGGTTTGATATTTCCGATGATGGAAATTATTATACCTACACTGCTAATTACAAAGGTAAAATGAACATTTATGTTCGGAAAATAAATGATACAACAGCTATACGTGTTACTAATGATACACTACGTAGTATCAGCAGGTATTTTGTAAAAAATGATCGCATCATTTACCTACAGGATATCGGTGGGGATGAAAATTTTCAATTGTTTTCTGTAAAATTTGATGGTAGCGATTTAAGGGCCTTAACACCATTCCCTGGTTATCGCTCGGATTTACTGGATAAGTTAGCGTTCATCAAAGGAAAAGAAAAAGAAATATTGGTACTCATCAACAAGAGAGATAAAGAATATTTTGATCCATATTCCTTAAATATTGAGACTGGTGCCTTGACGCTTTTATACGAAAACAAACAGAACTATACTGGTTGGATGACTGATAACAACGGA
>DASRRA010000298.1:0-5228 GCA_035696085.1 Bacteroidia bacterium
ACCAAAATCTTTATCATGCGTTACCATGTATATATGCACTAATAAAACTCCTGTTAACACAAAAAATATGGAGACTATCCATATCGTAATTTTTGCAATGCTTCGTTTTTTCATAGCCATTTTGTTTGGTTTTTGTTTTACCTACGAGATTAATTGCATCCCGGATTTTAATCTTTTCTAATTTAGAAACGTTCTTAATAGCAATATTTTCAAGGCTTTTCAAGGACCCATAATTTCCATGTCAAACCCTGAGCCCCCTTTACACTGCCCAGTGAATCAAGGGTGATTGGATGGATTGACTACAGAACCATTATCTTTACTGGATAATAAATTACCCATTATTGCCCGAAGCGGTTAATGCTCCATTTTGGTATTTTTACATGAGCCATACAAGCGATGTTATTAATTGCGGGAAAAATCATGAAGGAATTTTCTGATACACCTTATCCTACCATCACTAAAAAAGATTTGCAGATAGAAATCATGATAGAAAACAGGCCGACGAAATTAGTGCGCAAACACAAGCGCACTGTTCTTTCTTTGGGTAAACTTAATTGGAAGGTATCGGCACTCCATCAGAAGGCTGATGATTACTTTTAAATCTTTTTAAATCACGACGATGTGTACTTCCGAATTGATAGTTACGGCGATGAAGTTTTTTATTTCTTTTTAAAAGAACGATTTACAGACCAAGCCAGACGGGAACCATATCAGCGGGACCCTTTTATAATTTATAAAAGATAAAACGATCGTTTACACTTTCTTCGTTAATTTCCTGTTCTTTTTGTGCCTGCCTCCATCACGTTTTGTTTTCTTTTCGATATTTTTTTCGAAAGCTTTTGTTAAATCGATTCCGGTTTGATTGGCAAGGCAAACCAATACAAAAAATACATCGGCCAGTTCATCGGCCAGCTTTTTATTTTTTTCTTTTTTCTTAGCCGATTGCTCACCGTACTGACGGGAGATGATACGTGCCACCTCCCCTACTTCTTCTGTAAGAATGGCCATATTGGTCAATTCGCTGAAATAACGAACACCATGGGTTTTGATCCAGTTGTCTACATAATCTTGAACTTGTTGAAGGGTGGGTGATTGTTTGCTCATATCGGATGTAATTGAACTACAAATTTAACGTTTGATCTGTATATCCGTGAAGCCAACTAAAAATAGTTTTTTAAAACTTATCCGGAAAAATGATTTTTTAAAATATCCTCCATCATCTGTCTTGTTAATGGTTTGGTCTTGAAATCAGAAGTAAAACCCCATTTTTGAGCCTTCCGTTTATCTTCCTCACTTTCAGAAGTTGTTAGCATAACAACTACGACTCCTTTTCTACAAGCACTGTCCAATTTATCATATTCCTCTAAAAACTCCCAACCATTCATCCCTGGCATATTAATATCCAGAAAAAGGATATCAATTTGTTGCGTATCAGTTGCGGTTTTATTTTTAAAGTAATCCAGCGCATCATATGCGTTTTCCATTTTAATTACACAGTCGGTGTAATGATTGTTCCGGATGACACGTTCGTGAATGAAATTATCATCCGGATTGTCATCAATTAACATCACGCAATTTAATTTTTTCGTCATTGCATTGTAGTTGAAATTGTAAAACTAAAAGTTGAGCCTTTGCCTAATTCTGAGTATACGGTAATTTCACCATTATGTAACTCCACAATCTTTTTACAATTCGCCAGTCCAATTCCGTATCCCTCGTATTGATTTGTAATATTAAGTCTTTGAAAAATATAGAATATTCTTTTGTAATGATTTTCTGCTATCCCAATACCATTATCCTCCACGTAAAATTTCCATTGATCTGTTAACGGTTCAGCAAAAATTTTTATCCGAGGTGGAATATTTTTTTTAGAAAATTTAATTGCATTTGAAATGAGGTTTTGGAACAATTGCCGCATTTCCACTTCGTAAACATTTAAAACAGGTAGTTCTCCGATTTCTACAATTGCTTGTGATTCCTTAATCAGTGTATCAATATCGGCAACCACATCTTCCACGATTTTTTTCAGGTCACACCTGTTCAATCGCACATCCCTTCCAATTCGGGAAAAGTCCAGAAGTGCCTTAATCAGCGCACCCATCCGTTCGGTTGCCAGCTTCATTCGATCGAGATACATATGGGCATTTTCATCCAGCTTCGTCATATATTCTTCTTCAAAAACCTGGATATAATTCAAGACGGTTCGTAGCGGTGCCTGCAAATCGTGAGAAGCGATGTAGGTAAAATGTTCCAGCTCTTCATTTTTCGTTTCCAGCTCTATCTGACGCTTGGCCATTTGCTCTTTCACTTTCCGCTCGGTGATATCGATAATAGAAGCCAACACCATATGGCCTTCCAATGTTTCTATGGGATTTAATCCAATTTCAATTTGAACTTCGGTACCGTCCTTCTTCAAACCAAACAGGTCTCTTCCTATGCCCATTGCTCTTGTTTGGGGCTTTTGAAAAAAACCGGAGCGATGTTCCGGATGGTGGTTGCGAAAGCGTTCGGGAATAAGCATTTCTATTTTATTCCCAATCAGCTCACTTCGCTGATAACCGAAAAGCACTTCCACCTGGTGATTTACCAATGCTATACTACCTGCACTATTTACAAGAACCATTGCATTGGGAGCAGATTCTACAACGAGTTGAAAACGTTGTTCTGCTTTTTTTCTTTCGGTAATATCAATTATGGAGGCTAGCACCAGTGTGCCATCCACAGTAACAACAGGATTCAATCCAATTTCAATCGGAAATTCTGTTTTATCTTTTCGTAAAGCAAACAATTCTCTTCCGGCACCCATGGCGCGCACGGAAGGCTCAAGAAAAAACATTTTTACGAAATCCGGATGCCGACGACTAAACCGTTCAGGAATGAGTTGTTCTACTTTACGTCCAATGAGTTCACTTCGGGTATATCCAAATAATTTTTCTGTTTGGTTATTTACGTATGCAATTTTGCCTTCCTTATTCACCAGCACAATTGCATTTGGAGAAGACTCTACAATGAGTTGAAACGTAAGTTCGGTAAACTTTTGGGAAACTTCAATCATAATGGAGACACGTATTAGTGTTGGATTAAACATTCCGAAAAAGCATAGAAATCCCTGCTTTTTGGGGGTAACTTAAAAATGAGGATTGAAACTGTAGAATCGGTGCTGCTATTCGTTGTTCTGTTGATTTTACAGGAATCAATCAAAGGCTGTCTGCACGAAAAATGAATTGAACTTGATTGGACAAATATAGGGTTATTATGCTCGTTGAAGCGGCAACTCATGAACTTATGTTAATTATAATTTATTACCATTTAAGGGAGAGTAGCAACCCTGCTGTAGGCCGATACGTATGATAAATAAAATTGAAAACTCAACCGTTATGAAACAATTTATTTATCTATCCCTTTTCATTCTATTTTTTTCTGTTAAGGCATCTGCTCAAACCAAACAACAAGATGAAAATACTATCATTGGTTTTTGGATGCATTGTGACGGCACTGTCTTCACCTATTTGGAATTAAAAGCAGATTCTACGTTTCACTTGATTCATCAAAGTAATCTTGGAAAGGTAGCTTTTGATGGAACGTTCTCTGTAGTTGGTGATGCGCTGTATTTAAAAGACCCTAAAAAAACAGATAAATACAGTTATAAAAACTTGGAGATTGCTGTTTATCCTGGAGCAACTTCCAGTTACCGCGATTTTCGTACACTTGTACCCACAAGAAGAAGCTATATCCAGGATGCTATAAAGGAGTGTAATGTACAACGTATGCAGGAAAAGAAAGCGAAAGCGGCTGGAGGCGCTTCGAATACGAGTGGGGAGACGGGGAATAAATAACTATCCGCAAAATATATAAAAATGAAAGGCATCTGTTAAGCACAGATGCCTTTTTTGTAAGCGCGAGGTTCGGCTAAGTTCCACTGGATTGATTCCTCACTTCTTATTCCATATTTGCAATATGCTTGAGCTAATGGGATAATGTATTTCCATTCCATGCTTATATTCCTCACCTGAATCAATACCGACTTCGAAGTACTGCCTAACATTATTTAATTCTTCACCATTCAGTTTGTGTAAAATGTTTGAAAAGCCGATATCACTATATCTATTCATTAATTGGTATAATATAAGCCGTGATCATATCCTGCAGCATCATATATATCATCTATTTTTAAAAATTCCAATAATGCCACACTATCTTTTCCATATGCTTTATTTAAATCACTTACGTAATCAGGATATTTATCTCCCAAGGCGATTTCCAATGTATTTGAAACTGGAATTAGTGGCTGTTCTTTACAACTGCATAATAAAATACAAATCAGTATAAATATTTTTTTCCCCATTTAGTTCTTTTTCCTTTGAGAAGTTATTTTGCTTTAAAGTTCACATATAAGCTGGAGCTTACTATTGAAATTAACGCGAGGCCCCTTACGCTCAACTAACGCTGACCCTCCGCGTAGATAACCACTAAAACGTGTCTACTACTTCTTCGTCCGTTATAATAGGTGTTGAATAGTACCTCCTAGGTTTGGGGGGTAAACCATCCGCAGCTCTCAGAAAAGCATCAGCGCAACCCACACATTCAAATTCAACGGATGTTAATTTTTTTTTCTCAAACATATATACATGTTTAATTCCTTGCACACATGATTCAATTTCAACTACGTTATAGTTCTCTTGTAGCTTCTTTGGAAATGACTCAAAAAAAATTTTGTAAAAATCGACATTATTCATTCCTATGTGTATACCATTATTAAAAACGATTGAGCTGTCCTGAATCTTTCCCTTAACTATGGATGATGACAATGCACCATCAGTATCATCGCTGAAGAAAAGCACGAGCTTGTTCTTCCCTTGTCCCAATTCATAAAAATCTGATTGCTCATCATACGCTCGGATTTTCACCTCAGCATGTTTTAACAAACTTAATTTTAGGCCTGCCTCGTTTTCTATTTTTCCAAATGGTGAATAAATGTAATCGGCACATGAAACCAAACGAAGTGTATCACCTTCTTGTTTAGTGACACTTAGCAATTGAAATGCTTGCTTGTAAACAGCCTGCTCATTTAAAATTAATATATAGTTGGAAGAATCCTTCTCAGTCATTTTTTTTTCATCATGAACCTCAGTTGATGAACAGCAGCTAAAAAAAAGGAAAACACATACTATAATACAGTTGTGTATGAATGGTAAATTTTTTTTCATTTATTTATAAGTAGCAATCAT
>DASRRA010000299.1:0-3638 GCA_035696085.1 Bacteroidia bacterium
TTCCTTTGAATGCAGCATTGCCCGGTGTATTTCGTTCGCTGATAAATGACAGTAACTGGAAAAAATGGTGGCCCGGTGAAACTCCTTTTGCTTATAATAAACAAGCCTATTCTATTAAGGGAAAGTTCTTTAATGTGTTTGACATTGATATTGATTCTGATAAGGATACAATAAACAGCCGGATGGAACTTGTATTTGTAGAAGCAAATACAATGACGATCTTGTGGAATGCAGAACTAGTAAGCAGTAATGATCCTTTTAAACGCTTTGGACGGTACGGGTATGCAAAGCAAACAGAAAAAAATATGAATGCAATTCTGCAAAGCCTGCAAACATTTTTTCAAAAAAAAGAAAACATTTATGGAGTTGATATCAAGGAAACTTTGGTTAAAGATTCGGCACTGATCTCCACCCGCCGCAAATTCGATCATTATCCCGATGCACAAGAAGTTGATTCGATGATACAAAGCCTGAAAAAATATATTAGTCAGAATAATGCTATTGAAAAAAATTTACCAATGCTGAATGTGTTTGAGCTCGGTAGCTCCCGATATGAAGCAATGACAGCAATAGCGGTTGATAAAGCTTTGCCAAAAACCAATGAGTTTGCTCCTAAATTTCTATTGAAAGGGGGAAATATTTTAGAGGCGCAGATTCAAGGCGGACCCTATACAATTGAAAAAGGACTAAAAGAGCTCGAGAACTATCGTGCTGACTATAAATTCGATTCTCCCGCAATTCCTTATCAACTGCTTCTTACCGACAGGGCAAAAGAGCCAGATACAACAAAATGGATCACTAAAATTTATTACCCTATTTATTGATTGTATCTTTAAGTTACAATTGTCGGTGTGCAAAAAGTAAAAATCGTACGAATATTTTTTATGTTGATAGCTTTAACTGCGATTAGACAAGTTAATGCCCAAACATGCATTGCCGATTATTTTTCTATAGACTACAAAGGAGAATCTGCCCAAAAAATCAACAAAACACTTACCGCCAATAACGAAATTATTCTTGCCGGAAGTATTCCGCATGGTTTTACGCTTTTTGAAGATGGTTTTCTGAGTAAGCAAACACCGCATGGTACAGTTGTCTGGAGTAAGCGATTTATTGCTCCGCCGGGATACAATTTTTTAACATTCACGGATGTTGCATCCTTACCAGATGGAGGTTTTCTTGCTGTTGGTTCTATTGTGAAATACGTAAATAATTTTAATGTAAAAGGCTGGGCAATTTTATTAAAAATAGATAAGTATGGAAATGTGGTTTGGGTAAAAACTATGAGCAGGTATAGCGAGGTTGTATTTATTAATTCTTTTACTAACATCTATCCAACTAATGACGGAGAATATATAATTCATGGTTTTTTTATAAAAATAATCGATGCTACAGCTACTACTAATCGTACAGAAAGGGGGCCAACTTTTTTTATAAGAATTGATAAGAATGGAAATATTAAATGGCGATCACAACTTTCTATGGAAGCTTATACTTTCGGCCTTCCGGGCACAGGTTTTAAACAATTGCAAAATGGAAATCTTGTTTTTGGCATGAATCTTCATGAGCAATTGTTATCGGGACCTGATGTGGGAAAAATTATAAATGAATCTTATTATCTGTTTGCTTTGGATTATAATACAGGCAACCGGATCTGGGATAAAATGTACCGATATCCTTCTACAAATAGTTATTCTTCAACTTCCATAGGGCCGGTAAAACACATTGCAGAACTACCAAATGGAGATCTGTCCTTTTTATTTTCCTTTTCTGATTCAGTCCGATATACTCTTTCTCCTTATACAAAAAGAAGCGCCAATATGATTAGCGCTGCTGATGGCACATTGAAAAAGGTAGTGGGTTATTACAATACACAAATCGGTTGCTACATAAGCGATGCAATTGATGGAGATACCAATGGAGAACAAATTGCACTCATGCATGATGGCAATAAACCTTTACTTATAAACATGGATAAAGACGGACAAATACTCTGGCAAAAGGCATACGATCCGGGCAGTAGCTATGTTCCACAATCGCTCCTAAACACGCCTTATGGGTATTATATTTTTTCAAATAGATCATTTGATGGCATATCCAATCTTATTAAAACAGAAACGAGTGCTGATATTGCTTGTTTAAATTCATCGATCAACATGATAACAGAAGATGTAAGCCAGCTATTTAAAAAGAGAGATGTGAATATTATATCCCACGCAACCAACCTGGAATATTTTGATGATTTAAACTTGAGCAGCATTCCTTATTTACTAGCTACAACTACATTATGCATAAAAGCATGTTGCGTAGATACTTTTGATATTGCCCATTCAAAAAATATAACTCTTTGCGAAGGCAACACCTACTCGCTACCGGATAATTATATAGTAAAAGATCCAGGAATTTATAATGTAGTTTATACAACAGCAAAAGGCTGTGACAGCATTGTGCCTTATTATGTAACGGTTTTAAAAAATCCTGCTTCTTTATCACTGGAGAATGATACTTGTCTGGAAGGGACAGATTCTCTAATATTAAAAGTTACAGGCGGGTTTACTTCATACAACTGGATGAACACAATCACGAATGATTCAACTTTTACAGTTACACAACCCGGCAATTATTGGGTTGAGGTAAGTAATACATGCGGTACAAAAAGAGACAGCATAGAAGTTTTTAAAAAATGTGATTTTGAAATTTATATGCCCAATGCATTTACACCTAATGGAGATGGATTGAATGATTATTTCGGTATTTCAAATTACAACAAAAACAAATTGGTTAAACTCAGCATATACAATAGATGGGGACAATTGGTTTTTCAAACAACAGATATAAATAAAAGATGGGACGGCAGTTTTAAAAAAAATCCTCAACCGATGGGTGCTTATGTTTATTATCTGGAAATGGAAACACTACATGGAAAAGCCATTACAAAAAAAGGAATAATAACAATGATAAGATAGAATTTCTTATTTGAATTTTATCACCATTGCGCTGTCATTGTTTCGCCCAAGAATAAACGCTTCATTTTTACCAGCATTAATTTTTCTTATACGTCTTACCTCACCTTTTATCGCTACGCCATTTAATAGGCTGCATGTAAAATTTCCATTGCCATGATTAACTAACACGGTACCGTAATCTCCGTCGTACTCACCCATTTGTATACTGTTAGGGTAAAAATTTCCGGCTAATAATATATCAGGCCTGTTGTCATTATTCACATCTGCTATTGTTGCATCGCGATAAGGAGTAAGTTGTGCTTCCCATGGTAATTCCTTTAAAGTAAAATTCCAGTTCCCATTATTTATTAAAATAACGTTTGAAAAATAATTGGCGATAAGCAGCGCAGCGCTTTCCAGTTTCTCTTTTTTAAAAATATCATTCAAACTAGCTTTTGCAAATTCGTCCGCATATAAATACTTCTTTTTCAATTCCGGAATTTGTTTTACCAGTTCATCTTTAGTAGCAAACGGAATTTCTTTGCCCTGTAGATAATAGGTAAGCACTTGTTCCTTTTTTCCATTGTCATCATAGTCATTGTAATAAAGACGAACCGGGTTTTGATCAGAAGCTTTTAGCCGGTTGTTTTGTCCAAGATTACCTGCAACCAGGTCAAGATCGCCATCGCCATC
>DASRRA010000300.1:0-9765 GCA_035696085.1 Bacteroidia bacterium
TAGCTTGCACCCACCGTTACTTTCAGTTCCTTTACCTGGTTGCAGTTTGCGATGATTTTATCAGACATTGTAACCGTGTAGGTAGTGGTTGTACCAGGCGTAAATGTTGGGCTTTGGCAGGTATCACAATCCAAAAAAGTAGATGGCTCCCATTTCCATGTATAGGTTCCGGGCGTGGTAGGTGTTACCGATAATTTAGTAGGACCTGCTCCGGTGCAGACGGCAACATCTTTCGCAGTAAAGTCAGATCCTTTTAATACAATTTTTGTTGAAGTCGGACAACCACCTGCAATGGATTTCATATTCACTTTGTATTCAATTCCGGACTTAGGATTTTTGATGGTTACACATTGCTTATTGAATGGTGGTTGAATACCCGGTTGGTTGGATGGCCAGTCATAAGTAGCATAACCCGGAGGACCACATAATTCAACGGAAGCTTGGTTTGCACAAACCGGAGGAGAGATGATCTCAACCGGTGAGCAATACAAATCGATGTAAGCATAAGCGGAGTGGGAGCCAGGTGTCCAGGTACATTTTGTTTTGTCTAAAAGATCAGCAGTACTTGGGTAACAGTCAGCGGTCGTAAATTCAATGGTAATTTGTTGACCCATGAATCCGGATAAATCAAGACCTACTTTTGTCCAATCCGTGTATTTCCAGGTTTCTGTACCTGTTGATTTTCCATCTTTAAAATTAGCATCGGTTTCACCCGCAGCAACCTTGTAATAACCACAGTCAATTAATTCGTCTTTTCCATTTTTATTCACGGTTATTTTAATCTCGAAGCGGGGCGCCTCTGTAATCGGGTGATTCGGGTCATTCAAAAATGCGGAGTACATATATGTTAATCCTGCATTATCTTTTGTAACCACAAAGGAATATTTGATAGATTCAGCAAAGGCAACGGTTTGACCATTTTTTGTTCCAACCGCATTTCCAATACGAAATGAATATTTGTTAATGCCCGAAGGAAACATAGATGCTGGAGCAACACTCATTACATTTCCAAGTGAGTTTGGATCGGCTTGGGGATTAGACATAATGGTATGCCTGTTTTTATCTTCCTGTCCCATTCCCGGATCATTGTCATCATCTGTTCCACCACTCAAACAACCTGTGTTTGTAATGGAAACAGCCAATACCTGATCGGCACAAAGTCCGGAGGTAAATTTTCCGCCATAGGTTCCATACCTGCATGTCCAGCCATTGGTGGTGCCTTCTTCAAAGCCGACATTCCCGCAATTACCTTGGGCAAAAGCAGTTGTTGTGAAAAGTGAGAAAATAAAAAATAATTTTCCGAAGGAAAGATTTAGATTTTGGGGCGCTCTAAATGAAATCATATTTACTGACTGAAGAATTTTTGCTTTTTGCCTAGAGAGCTGAATTAAATTTTTGTGCGGCCCTAAAGATAGAAAAAATCGCGTGAAATGAAGCTGTTATAATTTATTTAGGCACAAAAAAAGGGGAATATCGTATTCCCCTTTTTGTCGTTTTTTTACTATAAATTTTATCTTACCAGTGTAACGGTTCCGATGTAATCATGTTTTCGTCCAAACACATCTGTTAAGTGAACTTTCCAAACAAATACATCTTGTTGTGCAGGAAGCTCACCACCGTTAGCGCGACCATCCCATCCTGCATCAATATCCGGGGAGTTGAAAACCATATTTCCCCAACGGTCAAATATCCATAGGTGGTAAGATACGATACCAACACCTTTTCCAAAAAAGGTATCATTGGTTCCATCCGTACGTACCGGTGTAAATGCATTTGGGATATAGAATGTAAACTCCGGAAGTACTTCCACTATTTGACGTGTGGAATCAACACAACCATTTGCATTGACAACAAATAATTTAACTAAGTAGTTGCCTGCAACACCCACTTCATATTTATGAATAGGGTTTTGGGTTTTAGGGGAAATAATTTTTCCATCTCCCAAATTCCATTTCCATGTAACCACATCTGAAGATGATCGATCATAGAAGTGGATGGTCGGATCATATTGTGATACGGCATTAGGATTTGCAACAAATGCTGCGGTTGGTTTTTTATAGGTTTGAATATACTGTTCCTTCTTCACTGTCGTTGAACATCCATGATCAGAAACAGCTGTTAATGTTACATCATAGAATCCGGATAAAGGAAAACAGGTATGGGGGTTCTTTACAGAGTCTGTACCATTTGAAAAGTTCCAATACCATTTTGTTATCTTACTGCTGCCTTCAACTGTTGAAGAATCTGTAAAGTGTACACAATGCTCAGGACAAGCTCTTGGTGTGTCTACTGTAAATCTCACAACCGGGTTTGCATAAATCGGAATGGTAACCTGGTCTGTATCAACCGGGCATAAACCAGTTTTATCTGTAATCAATATAAGCGTTACTTTCCCTGCAGCGATATCTTGAGGTGTTGGCGTATAGGTTCCTTTTAAATCTTTATTGTCTTTTTTGAATAACCCTAAACCACCAGACCATGTGCCGGTTGAAGCAGCTCCCGTAACTTTACCGTTTAACTGAATAACTTGTCCATCACATATTCCTTTATAATCACCTGCAATAGCAACCGGTTTTAAATCAATAAAGATGGTTACTGTATCAGAAACGGCTGGGCATGGGCCTTGCGGATCTTCACTTGTGAATGTTAGGATTACTTTTTTAGCAGTGGCTTCTGCCTGACTTGGTGTATACAATGGATTAGGCACGTTGTTGTTTGGTGAATACGTTCCTGAACCACCGCTCCAGGTCCCTTTGGTAGCACCACCGCCTACAACACCTTCTAATTGTACTGCCGTTCCTACGCATGCTTTTTGTACCGGACCAGCATCAATTGTCGCAACCGGATTGATGATGATATTCATTGTACTGGTTGCAATAGGACATTTTCCAGATGGATCAGTTGTTAATGTCAACGTCACTTTTTTCGCTGCAACCTCATCAGCTGTTGGTGTATAGGTTGCGTTTACGGTTTTATTGTTTGGTGAAAATAATCCAGCACCACCGCTCCATACTGCAGATGTTGCAGAACCACCAATTGAACCATTCAATTTAACAGCATCTCCAGCACATATGGTGATATCAGCTCCGGCACTAACACTTGGTTTTTTATCAATGTTAATCACCATTTCATCAATACCACCCGGGCAAGTTGCGTTGCTACCATTGGTAACAGTAAATTTTAATTTAACTTTTCCCTGACTAATATCGCCAGCACCTAGTGTATAAATAGCGTTAATGGAGGTTTTATTATCAAATGTGCCTGTTCCACCGCTCCAGGTTCCACCAGTTCCTGCTCCACCAAATTTAGCATTAAGCTGAACTGTTTCGGTTTCGCAAACGGTTTGATCTGGACCAGCATCTGATGTTACCGGAGGAACAATGTTGATTGTTATTTTCGCGCTGTCTAAATTACAAGGTCCGGAAGGGTCCTCGGAAAGTAGCGTCAGCTGAACTTTTCCCGCTGCTTCTTCAGCTGGTGTAGGTTTGTAGGTTCCTGTCAATTCAAAACGATCAGGGTTAAATGTTCCTTTTCCACCGATCCATTGTCCCGTACTACCGCCGCCAGTTACGGACCCCGTTAAGGTTGCTGTTTCACCGGCACAAATGGTAATATCGGTAGCTTTTACAATAGGTTTTAATCCTACAGTTACTGTTGCAGTTGCAGTTGGAGTTCCCGGACATGTAGCAGATGCTTTTGTTCCGGTTACTGTATAGGTAGTAGTTGTAGCAGGTTTCACTTTGATGGACTCACCGGGTATATTACCAGGGTTCCATACATAGGTATCCGCGCCGGTTGCAGTGAGTGTGACTTCATCGCCTTCACAGATTTCGGCATCCTGGGTCTCCACAGTAAAACTTGCACCCACTGTGACTGTAACTTTTTTAGTCTGATTACAATTGGCTATGTTTTTATCGATCATCGTGACTGTATACGTTGTTGTTGTACCGGGTGTGAACGTTGGGTCGGGACAATCCGAACAACTCAGATTGGTGGAAGGTTCCCATTTCCAGGTATAGTTCCCGGCTATGGTTGGAACAGCTGTTATTTTTGTTGGTCCAGCCCCATCACAAACGGCAGCATCTTTTACATTAAAATCGGAACCGCTTAAGGTAATGGTTGTGCTGGTTGGACAACCACCTGCAACAGAGGTCATGTTTACGGTATATTTATTTCCTGCTTTTGGATTGTTGATGGTTACACATTGTGTATTCAATGGCGGAACAATTCCTGGCTGACCAGATGGCCACTGATAAGAAGCGTAACCCGGAGGGCCGCATAATTGAACGGTTGCCTGGTTTGCACAAACAGGCGGAGAAATAATTTCGATAGGTGTACAATATAAATCGATGTAAGCATATGCCGAATGCGAACCTGATGTCCAGCTGTTACAAACCGTATCAATTTTTCCATTGTTGTTTGAAATACCAAAGTTTGAAGGATAGCAGTCAGTTGTTCTAAATTCGATGGTCACATTTTGTCCGATGTATCCGCTCAAATCCAAACCTACCTTGGTCCAGTCTGTATATTTCCAGTTACCATATGTATCTTTTGCTCCGTCTTTAAAACCTTTTGTAGCGCCGGCGATTACCTGGTAGTATCCACAAGTAATTTGAGCGCCGGATTGATCGGTAATTTTAATTTCAAAACGAGGGGCCATGTTGGTTGGATGAACATCCGGAACCTGCTCTTTTACGAATGCAGCATACATATAGGTAAGTCCGGCATTGGCTTTACTTACCAAAAATGTATACTTGATACCTTCTGCGTAGGCTAATCCGTTTGGGTTATTCAAGTCACCACCCACGGCATTTCCCAAACGGAATGAATAATTATTTACACCGCTTGGAAACATACTTGCCGGTGCAACAACGTTTACCGTATTATTTGAATTCGGATCTTTCACATTTTTTTGAGACATAATGGTATGTCTGTTTTGCGAAAAATTTACGGGAGTTACAGTACCATCAATGCCTCCCTGGTTTTGGCAGTTACCATTGGTTAATGCAATGGTAAGCGTTGAGCTACACTTAGGTGGAGTTTTATCTCCAAAAGTTCCTGACATACAGGTCCAGTTTTGCGTGTTACCATTTTCGAAACCTACGTTGTCACAACTTTGTGCAAAACTACTTGTTGTTAAACCTAGAAAAAGGCAAAAGAGCAGAAGAGCTAATTTATGTTTCATGTACTCTGAAATTATATATATATAATGTAATCCAAATGTTAATTTTTTTTTATTGTAATCCATAACCTTCCTCCAGCTCTTTACGTAAATATAAAAATTTAATAACTCATTTAAAAGGGATGTAAATTCAATAAGCTTTGATGCAATTTTTTTTTAAAAGGTTGCAACCCCTTATAGCTTCACTGTCAACAAGTTTTAAACACTGTAAACTGCTTCTTTTTGTCGACGAACGACTCGTTTATCTACCTAAAACCAAAAAATAACCTACCGCCGCCTAAATATTCTTCATAAATTATTCAAAAAAATAAATTATTTTTAGGCGTGCAAATTTTAAACAAGAAAACCTTTATTTGTGTAGTATTTATAATGGTTTCAGCGATTTTGGCCGCTCAAACTGGTAGTGTAAAAACTACAGATACGCTAAAAAATTCTGTTGATAAAAAGCGTCTTGCTTGCATCATTGGAACAGAAGCCACGTTGTATGCAGGGTCTTTAATTGCACTCAATGAATTGTGGTATAAAAACTATCCCCGTAGTACTTTTCATTTTTTTAACGATAACGAAGAATGGCTACAGATGGACAAAGTAGGGCATGTTACCACTGCTTATCATATCGGACGCATAGCTATTTCTTTTTTTAAATGGGGGGGGATGGAGCGCAGAAAAGCAATCTGGTATGGTGGAATGTTAGGTTCTGTTTATCAAAGCACCATTGAAATAATGGATGGTTATTCAACGGAATGGGGATTTTCTGTTGGCGATTTTGCTGCGAATACGACCGGCTCTATTCTTGTTATATCACAGGCTTTGGCCTGGGATGATCAACGCATTGTTTTGAAATATGGTTTTCAAAATAGCAGGTATGCGTCGTATCGTCCTGCCGTATTGGGCAGTAATTTACAGGAACGTTTGTTAAAAGATTACAATGGTCAAACGTATTGGCTTTCTATTAATCCGGCCTCGTTCATGAGCCATAGTAGCTTTTTTCCAAAGTGGTTAAATATTGCTATTGGATATGGAGCTGATGGAATGCTAGGCGGGTATAAGAATCCGGTTGTGACAGATCGTGATGGAAACACACTAACCTTTGAAAGGTATCGTCAATATTACCTTTCTCTGGATGTAGACCTCACCCGTATCAAAACAAAATCCGTGTTTTTAAAAACATTATTCTCCACCATCGGGTTTATTAAAATTCCTGCTCCAGCCTTAGAGTTCAATAAATATGGGGTAAAGGGAAGGCTGATTGGTTTTTAGTCTGTTACCAAACCTAATTTTTCTCTCTTGTAAAAGTCAACCAGCAAAAAGTAATACATCGTTACACCTACTACATAGGTAACAGCTGTTATCAAAAAAATGTTTACATAATTAACATTCAGATGTCTCAATATTCCAAAGCCTATGGCGCTAAAATAGGCAGAGCCCGACCAAATAGAGGAGGTAAGAGCACTTACCATTTCCCTGTTACGTTCACCAACATATTTCATGGTTACTTCTGAAGTCATTGGTACAGCTGCACTCATGAAGGGCTGACGAAGCACAAAAAAGATGGAAGCAATGATAATTGCAATGGGCAGATCCGCGTAGTATTGTGTTGTAGCCATTAGCACCAATGCACAGATGGCGAAGGATTGTGTGGTTGGTATTGCTTTTAAATAACCAAACCTTGATTTAATAGACGGCACATAAACAGCAGCTATGGTAACGAGTACAGCGGTGAAGAAATTCAAAAAGGAAAAAGAAGAAGTGCTCATGTGGTGAACATTTGAAAAAAATAAGCTCATAAACGGGACTGTGAAACCGGCGCCAATTGCAATGATGGTGGTAGGGATAAGTGCACGTGAAATAATTTTCCAATCGTAATCTTTTAAATTACCCGTCTTAGATGCAGATGCCGGAATGTATTCCTTCTTGGAAATTTTAAGAATAAAGTAGACTGCTGAAAAACCTGCCACTGCGATAGCCAATAATAAGTTTCGTTCAGTAAACAGGTTTTTGTCCAGCCTATTAAAGATGCCTATAAACAAGCCACTAATAATACTGGCAATACTCCAGGTTGCAAAGTTTAATGTGATCGCAAGTGTATGTTGCTCCTTGGGCGCATTTCTGAGGATATACGGTAGAATAGGTATTTGGATAAAGGTATAAGCAGTTCCCCAAAGTAAGTGCGCCATCAATAGTAAACCTGTTGAATGGATGTGCACCCCAATTATAATTAGGAAAGCAAAAAAAGGGACTCCTGCAGCAGCTATGTAAAACAATGGTAGAATTCGTCTCCCTTTTATATACATGCCAACAAACAGCGCCAGAGCAAGCATTCCCAAATAACGGTAGGATGTAAAATGTGCATATTGTGCATCGGAAAAATGTTCCGCTTTCATGTATAAGGGAAGGATGGCAACAAAGGAGACATTGATGAGCTGAACAAAAAATTCAACGATAGTAAGATTTATAATAGATTTATCAAGTATTCTAAACTCTTTTAATTTGGTTAACATAAAATGTATGAATGAATTTGAAAAGCGTGCTAGGCTTTTCTTATACGATTTTCTTCAATATAAGTTAATATGGATGTGGTTTCAGTCGGGTCAAACCATTTCATTTGTTCGTCTCTTCTAAACCAGGTTAATTGTCGTTTTGCAAACCGACGTGTATTTTGTTTGATTAACTCAACGGCTTTTGCAAGTAATTTTAGATGTGTCTCGGGATGATCGATAGAAGCATTGACTGCTGATAAGTAGTCAAACAGTTCCTTGTATCCTACTGTTTGTAATGCATTCAAATGCTTGTGATTTTCTACTCGTTTGACTTCGGCCAGCAAGCCATCTTTCATCATTTGATCCACACGGTCGTTGATGCGTTGGTACAAAACCTCTCTGGGAGCGGTGAGGCCGATTTTTATGATATTAAAATTACGTTTTTTTGCCGTTTCTTTTCGGAAATCAGAATATCGTTTGCCACTAATTAAACACACTTCCAATGCCCTACTTAAGCGTTGTGGGTTTTGTTTATCTACCTGGTCGTAGTATACAGGATCCAGTTTTTGTAAAAGTTGCTGCAAACCGGTTATGCCTTCGGTTTCCATCAGTGCATTTATTTTAGAACGAACAGCAGGATCAGCTTCGGGAAGTTCATCAAAACCATTACATACGGCATCAATGTATAAACCCGAACCGCCTACCATTATTACAAGCTCATGATTCTTGAAAAGTTCTTCCAGCAATTCAAGTGCATCTTTTTCAAATTTTCCAACATTGTAATTGTCGGAAATAGCGTGGGAGTCTATAAAATAATGCCGAACACCCTGCATTTCATCTATGCTTGGTTTGGCTGTACCAATACTCAGTTCTTTAAAAAATTGCCGTGAATCGGCCGAAATGATTGGGCAGGAATAGTGCCTGGCGAGTGTGATACTTAAAGAAGTTTTACCAATGGCTGTTGGGCCTGCAATAACAAGAAGGGTATGATTAGTTTTCGTCAAAGTTTTCTTCTGAATGTTCACCATACTCTGAAGCATCTTCTTCATCCGAATCCACCAATTCCTCCTCTTCAGCTTCTGTTTCTTCCTCTTCCCCTTCTTCCGACTCTAAAAGAGCTGTTTCATCTTCGCTGTGCGCATTCTCATAAGCTGCATCATCAGCTGCGTGCGGTTCATCCTCATCAAAATCTTCATCATCCAAAGTTGCCGCGGCTACTGTACTTGGTTTATATTGTTTAGGCGCTTCACCTGAGCTTTTTACAACACGAGGGTAGCTTGCTTTGGCATCATCAGGAACGATCTTCAGCAATTCCACCAAAAATGTCCATCCTGTTTTAGGATCATACACGAAAACGAATTTTTGATGCGGATCATCAATCAGAGAAGCCATTTTGCATTTGTTCATGAGCTTCTTAGGGGTATCCGATTCCTGTTGTCTTCTGCGTGGGGCATCTGCATTATCGGAATTGCGTAGCACAATTTCATCGCCCTTTCGCCAGTAATCATCACTGATAAAAAAAGAAGAGTTATGTTGATTATCAAAATTAATTGCCTGCACGATTACATTGTGAAAATCTTCAAATGTCTGCGTGGATTTAATTTCAATTTCACGATAAATTTCTTCGTTATCTTCAAACGATACTTTAAAACGATATATAGCCATTACTAGAGAATATTAATAATTACATGGGGACATACCCTGAAAACAAAAATACAAATTTTGCTCACATTGCAAAGCGAATTGTCAAATTTATATGGTACACTCATTGAGGCTGAAGGAAATAAATTATATGGATTTTTTCCAACCTATTTAGATGCGACCCCTCCGGGGTCTTTTTTTGACTCTGCGCTCACACTGACACTCGCACTTACATCACCGACTCAATAAAATCTCTCAAACTTTTTTGGCTATCCGCAATTAATTTTTCTTTGGCATTTTTTACATCCGCTGGAATTTTATCCTGGGATAATTTAAATTTCCCTTCCAAACGCGTTATCGTTATTTCAATTCCGTTTACATAATTTACCAATTGATTCATACGGGGATGGTCATATTCTAAAACGAATGGATTGTCAGAAATCTCCAGGAAGCGTGTCATTT
>DASRRA010000301.1:0-5468 GCA_035696085.1 Bacteroidia bacterium
ACTCCTTCTTCATTTTCGGACCACTACAAGAGTTAGGCAATATCATCAATGTATACAGAGAGGCTGAAGTTTCACTGGATAATTTTCAGAGTATTTTAAATACACCTAAAGAAAAACGCCCGGATCATCCTGTATCTATCAAAGGAATCGAAAAATTGGAGTTTAGCAATGTAGGCTTTAAGCATCAGACTGCTTCGACAAAAGCACTGAACCATATCTCTTTTCAGGCAAAAAAAGGAGAAACTGTAGCATTTGTGGGACCTTCAGGATCCGGTAAAACATCCCTTGTAAAGTTATTGGTTGGTTTGTATCAACCACAGGAGGGTGAGATTTTGTATAACGAAACCAAAGGAACAGCGATAGACCTGGATCAGTTCAGGTCACAAATCGGTTTTGTAACACAGGATACACAACTATTCGCTGGAACGATCAAAGAAAATCTATTGTTTGTAGCCCCGAACGCTACAGATGAAGAGTGCCTGGATGTATTGAATAAAGCGGCGTGTCAAACACTACTTGCCCGTGCGGATAAAGGTATTGATACGATGATTGGAGAAGGAGGGGTGAAAGTGTCAGGTGGTGAAAAACAACGATTGTCTATTGCGCGTGCTTTGTTGCGCAAGCCCTCGTTGTTAGTATTTGATGAAGCAACTTCTTCTTTGGATTCATTGACTGAAGATGAAATTAGCAAAACAATCAGAGATCTATCCATTAATAGAAACCAGGTGACGGTTATCATTGCGCACCGCTTGAGTACCATCATGCATGCAGATAAAATTATCGTACTTGAAAAAGGTAACATCGTAGAATCTGGAAAGCACGATGAATTGCTGGAGTTGCGCGGATTGTATTATGCGATGTGGAGACAGCAGATTGGGGAGAGACATTAATCTGTTTCTCTTTTCTTTTTGTCTTGAAACAAAAAGAAACAAAAAATTCAAGAAAAGGTTAGTGGCAGCCGCACAAGCAGGCCAAACCCCCGCGACCTTTTCTGGCCTACGCACCTAAGAAATAAAGTTTCTGCCCTGGAAGCGAAATGGTAATAGCGTTCTCAATCGGCAAGCAACAGCTCTAAAAATTAGGAGCAATATAAAAACTGTTATGTTTCGATTAGGCCCTGTTCAATAATTTCTTTTTGCCGAATACGTGAACGGGATTGATGATGATGGGATAGAATGAATTTTTGAAAATTACTTTTTTCTTTTCAAAACCGCCTAACTTGTTGTCGTACACTAAGCAGTAATATCCTTTTGGAAAGTTAGAGATATCCAAAGAGTTTCCATAGGATTGTTTAACAACGGCTCCATAAGGATCATAAATCATGAAGTAAGTATCCGAAGAAAATACAAGTGTTTGATTTTTGTCTTTGATGCTATAGGTGACCGGTTGTTTTTTTGAGTAGTACGTAATTGCATCTGAAAAGCGACTTATTTTATCATAACCCATTTGACGCACACGAAATTTATTTTCTCCGCTGTTCAGTGTCACTGGCACCGAGTAAGAGTTTGGAGTAGGGGTACCAACGCCTGCAATTTTTCCAACAGCTACCCATTTATCAAAAATAAACTGCTCTACGATATAAGGCAAGGAGCCATGTTCCCCATTGGCCGTCCAGCATACAAACCCATCTTCTCTTACAAACATGGTTTCCATCACGAAGGAAGAAACAATTCGTTCTGATTTTACATTATCATCTTTTCCATCACCAGCATAGCTAACCAAAGAAGTTGTGAAAAAAATGATAAACAAAAGAAGAGATCCTGTTCTTTTCATAAACAATTTTTTAGGGGTTATATAATAGGGCTTGTACAAACATAACCCACATTAAAATGGTACAGGCTTGATAGGGCAAAAGAAATTAACAAATGTGTGTTAATTAAGTGGTAACTTTCAATAAGGAAAGGGAGTTTGTTAATTGTTAATACTGTTAATAACGTAAATTCACGAAGGTTGAATAAAAACATTGGCCACTGAGCTACAAATGAACGTGATATAAAAAATAACCGCCGACAACTAAAAATGACCGCGAGGGAATTTAGCTTTGCAAAAAATGAAGCTGTATTCCTTCAACAGCGTATTTACTCTAAAAAATTACTATTATGAAAAAACAGGTATTTACACTGGTATGTTATTTCCTTTCATTTGCATTACTCGCACAAACAAGTCCGAAAGTAAAATGGGGGCCGCAATTCTTTTCCAACCCCGATTATAGTTTCGAAGATTTTTCAGGCAAAGACGAAACTGGTTTTTACATCTATCTCAGTGAATTTGATGCGAACGCTGCAAAGACTCAAAAAATCATTGCGGAAAAGTACACAAACGATCATGTCCTGGTGTATTCAAAAATGCTGGAAATACCGAAAACAGAAGGCGAAAAGCTATACTTGAATAAAATCGTTTTTTTTCAAGGACAGTTGTTGCTTTTTGCGGAAGGTTTTATGAAGACCAGTGCAGGTAAGAAAAGTCAACTCTTTGTTTTTACACTCAATAAAAATAGCGGAGAAATTGAAGGGACAGCAAAGAAATTACAGGAACACGATGCTGTAAACTCGTTCTATGTAGGAACTTTTTCTATTATTTTCTCAAAAGATAAATCCAAACTGGCTATTATTGGGGAAGAAGAAGTGTCACCGATCGGAAAAAAGTCAAGTACCAAGCAGTTTATCTCCGTGTTTGAAAAAGACATGAAACTGGTCTGGGAAAAGGAACTGCTTGTGCCTACCGGTAAGAATGATACGCGTGAGTGGGAACCGACGGTTGCGAATACTGGTGACGTGGCCATTGCAGTGGTAACAACAGGAGGTACTAAAAGCAAGCAGGAGGCTATCGTTTATTATTGTAAAAATGGAACGCTGACACCGTTGAAAATCAATCTGGGAACTAATGAGGCGCTATCAATGAATGTTGCATTTAAAACAAATGATGCACCCTTCAGCACCCGTGTTCTTTACGCGGATAACAAAGAAAAGGATGTAACAGGCATCCAACATACCGTGTGGGACTTGGGAACAAATACAGTTGTATCTACCAGCGAATTGAAATTTACGAGGGAATTAAAATTATCGTTGGTGCGAACCATTGCGGTGGATCTTTCGGATTATAAAAACGGGATGGTAAAAAATTTAGAACTGACTGATTATTTTCCGCGCAAAAGTGGAGGTGGCTATGTACAGGCAGAAATCAGGGAATTTGGGCAAACAGGCTTGTATTATGGAAAGATGCTGGTGGTGAATGTGGATGAAAACCAAAAGCTGAGCTGGATAAAAGTTATCGACCGGAGTGAAACGATTGGCGCCAATCGATTTTCGCCTATCGTGAGTTCCTATAGCCCGGAGACTGAAAATATACGCTTCATCCTGAACAGAATCAATCCGACGAAGAATCAGAACCCGGAGGCCATCCTTCGTAACTCCGATGCGATCCTGGTGACCCTGAACAAAAAGGGGGAGCAAAGCAACGAAGTACTATTTAAAAATGATCAAAAGGAGTTTGATGGAGTCGTTTTGGTGGCAGAAGAATTCGGGCGTGAATCGGATGAAAGCAATTCCATTGTGATGTATGCACAGCGCAACCTGATGCATTTGGCGGGAAAGAATTTAACGAAAAAGTTTTGTACAATCAATTTGAAGTAGGGCAGTAGTGGAGCTGACATTTAAATTTGAACCGGTTGAAAATACGGATCGCTATACCCTGGAAAAACTGGATGTGAGATATTATCGCCTGTATTGCTGGTTGGCCTTGTCCGCCGTAGCCTTAGCGAAGGCGGGCTTTCCGCTGCAATCAGGTTTAGAAATAAAAGAAGGTGCTTCCTAATTCAACATGTCAATGAACATTAAAAACTTAAACCGATCTGTGCATTTCATTCACTAAATAAAAAAACGAAAAGATTTTCTTCTTTTCGTTTCTTCTTGCAAAATTTAGTAAAACAATAATCATATCTTATAATAAATATGATTATTAGCTAAGCATAACTTTACATGGCTTCGTAACTTCGGGCCAAAAACTCGTGACCTTCAACAGACCTTCTGGAATAAAAATCAGAAAGGTCGTCTGTTGAAGGTCACTCCTTGTTTCCACTTACTTATACTCTCGAAGTATACTATTTATTGGATTTTCAGAAATTTTGATATCAAAATTTGAAGTAACCGCCTTACTTGAAACATAGAAACTGACTATTTTGACTCCATTTTTTGCTGACAAAAAACCGTTTTTAGAGGTTGCAAAATTGGATGTCCCCTTATTAAATATTTGAATGTTTTGATGAGTTTCATCAAAAATTTCATATAAAGTGTCTTTAGAATAATAGTAAAAGTGTGAACTATAGTAGCCCTCTGGAAAGATTTTACTTTTCACTGTATATTTTAATGGGTTATTCGCAATAAAATGAAAATATCCATTCCCTGATTGAATTACTTCATTATGAGATGTAGAATCTTCAAATATTATATTCACCCATCCTGTATACCCATCTGGTATAAAATAATACTCCTCATATTTATCTTTTTTACAGGAGAACGTAAAGGAAATGATCAAAAAAAATAGTGTTTTTTTCATTAATTATTAGTTGTTGTTGTATTTGTTTGTCCCTGATTAGCTGCAAAACTCAACTCATACAACGTATTGGTTGTACCGCTTGGTTTGCGTACCCAGGTTGTTCCACCATCAATGGATTTTAAGATGACACCATCTTGTCCAACGGCATATACCGTGGTTTGATCACGGCTGGTGATGTCATGCAAATCATGATTGGTAGCTGAATTATCCGGGTTGGTGAAAGTTAGAAAATACTTAAAGAAATTTTTGAAAAGGAACATTCTCCTTCTTCATTTCATTTCGTCCTGCTTTCCGTTTCAAGCCGCCTTGCTTACCCACAGGAACAATATTGCTAATGGTCCTTGATTCGCTTGTGGCCTTGTTTGCAGCAGCCTTGGCGAAGGCGGGCTTTCCGCTGCAATCAGGTTTAGGAATAAAAGCAGGTGCTTCGTTTTCATAAACAAAATCAAATGAAGCATATTAATATCTTAAAATAAATATGATTATTAATTAAGCATAATTTTACATTGGCTTCGTAACTTCAGGCCAAAAACATCGTGACCTTCAACAGACGCTCTGGAATAAAAATCAGAAAGGTCGTCTGTTGAAGGTCACTCCTTGTTTGGGTTCTGTCCACCTGTACTGTGACCTTTTCTTAAGAGTGTATCAATGTTACCGTTGCCATCATAACTAAAATGTTCCTGATAATCGCCATTATTCGTAGTACCTGTGAAGCTGTTGTTGCTCACCACATTTGCGCCTTTAAACGCATACGCATCTTTTAAACGGTTCAACTGATCATACCCAAATGCTCGTCCTTGTATATCTATCGGATCGCCACCGTTCACAGGGCTAATGGCTGTCACCATCTTACTGATGTTTCCATTAAATAAACTTGCCGTTGCATTTCCAAGTGGCGTACTGTTTACGGTTGC
>DASRRA010000302.1:0-4492 GCA_035696085.1 Bacteroidia bacterium
ACATAAATGCAAATGCTTCCTGAAAATCATTTTTAATAATTCCGTCTAAAATAGCTTCGCGTATAGCGTTCTTAATGATTCCAACTTCTCGACCGGCAGGAATATTAAACGTTTTCATGATATCTTCTCCACTAATTGGAGGTTGCCAATTCCTGATTTTATCTTTCTCTTCAATCTCTTTTAATTTCTCACGAACAAGCTCAAAATTTTTCAGATACTTTTTTACTTTATATTCATTCTTGGAAGTGATATCTGCTTCACATAACTTCATTAAATCGTCAATGTCATCACCCGCTTCAAAAAGTAAACGTCTGACGGCGCTATCCGTCACTTCGCTTTTTGCCAATACAATAGGTCGTAAATGCAGCAAAACCAGTTTTTGTACATACTTCATTTTTTCATTCAGCGGAAGCTTCAGGTTGGTGAAGATCTGTGGAACCATGCGTGAACCTTTATCTTCATGTCCATGAAAGGTCCAGCCGTGTTCCGGCTCAAAACGTTTGGTAGGCGGTTTGGCAATGTCGTGCAAAATGGCTGCCCATCGCAACCATAAATCATCTGTTGTTTTGCAGATATTATCAAGCACTTCCAGTGTATGATAAAAATTGTCCTTGTGTGATTTTCCATTTCGCGTCTCTACACCTTGCAAGGCCACCATTTCAGGAAAAATGAAATGCAATAAACCGGTATCGAATAACAATTTGAAACCTATGGATGGAACAGGCGCTTTGATGATTTTATTTAGTTCATCGCTGATGCGCTCTTTGGAAATGATCTTGATGCGCTCTTTATTTTTTGCAATGCTTTGCAAAGAAACAGGATCAATGATATAATCAAGTTGTGTGGCAAAGCGTATGGCGCGCATCATGCGTAAAGGGTCGTCGGAAAAGGTGACGTCCGGATCCAACGGTGTGCGAATGATTCGGAGTTCCATATCCTTTATACCATTAAATGGATCCAGCAATTCACCATAATTATTTTTTGATAAAGAGATGGTGAGTGCATTGATTGTAAAGTCCCTGCGGTTCTGATCATCTTCGAGTGTGCCGTTTTCAACAATGGGCTTGCGGCTTTCGGAGCGATAGGATTCTTTACGTGCACCTACAAATTCAATGTCGTAGTCTTCATAAACTAATTGTGCCGTTCCAAAATTTTTGTAAACATTTACATGATAGGCGTTGCCTAATTTTTTTGCAACGCGTTCAGCCAGTTCAATACCACTGCCAATGGCAACAATGTCGATGTCTTTACACGGGCGATTTAGCAGCAAGTCGCGCACCCAGCCACCAATAACGTAGGCAGAGATATTCATTTCTCCGGCAACATCTGCAATAATTGAAAATACGGGATGAGTAAGTTTTGTTTTCAAACTATTAAGCGGTAAATTATTTCCGTATAATCTTTACTTCTCCATCTAGTGCAACTTTGATAATCGTGGATGGTTTTGGATTATTCGTTTCTTTTTGCCGCAAATTTACGACGTAATCCACTTTATTCATAATCTTTGGATTAATCTCTGAAAAGCTGGTAGGAGTGGGATCACCGCTGATATTGGCCGATGTGGATACAATGGGTTTACCAAATTTATGGATCAGGTCTCTGCAAAAATCATCTTGTACGATACGTATACCAACGCTTGAATCGGCAGCAATGATATTTTCAGCCAGCATTCTTCCGTCGGGATAGATAATGGTTAAAGGATCGTTGCCTGCACTTTCAATCAGGTCCCATGCAATAGCAGGTACCTCTTTTACATAGCGATTAATCATTTTATCATCGCTTACAAGTACAACCATACTTTTGTATTCTGCGCGTTCCTTGATTTTATATATTTTATTTACTGCTTCTTTATTGCGTGCATCACAGCCAATTCCCCATACAGTATCTGTAGGGTAGAGGATAGTTCCTCCTTTTTTTAAAATCTCCAATGTTTTTTTTAATTCTTCCTCCATTATTTGAAATTTTTACGAAGATACGAATACAGAATGAACGGGAGGTTAATCGGGTAAAAAGATCATAACAATGATTTTAATGGAAAAAGCCTTTGAAGTGAGGCTTTTTTTGAATGTGTAGAAAATGCGAATCGAATTATGTTTTTCTTTCTTTTCTTTTTGTCTTGAAACAGGATAAAAAGAAAGGAGCAAGAGCAAGAGCAAGAGCAAGAACTTGTGAAGCAGATAATTAAATAAAAACGGCCTGAATTTCTTCAGGCCGTCTTATTAGCGTAGCTTTTTCCGATTCTTATTGAATAACGACTTTTTGGTTGCTTGTTCTTCCATCCGTTGCAATTACTTGCATGTTGTAAAGACCAGGCGTGTTTATTTTCAATGCGTAAGAGTTTACTCCGCCAGGAATAAATGACTCTACCAATTGTCCGGTAACATTGTAAACATTGATTGTTTTAATGTTAAAAGATGTATTAACTGTTAATTCACCTGCACTTGGGTTTGGGTAAATAAGCATGTTATCAGTTGAAACTACATTGTTGATTCCGGTTGTAGAGCTAGGCAAGATGGTAAGTGTCTCCGCCCATGTTCCATCTCCGCTTTTTGTTGAAATAAGTGTTCCGGTAGCAGTATGTTTGCAAGTGGTAAAACCGTTACCTTGCCATGGATCCATGAATGTTAAGGATGTTCCGGTATAGTTACAAGCAACCATTACGTGTCCACCGCCGGAAGACCATGTAACAAGGATGATGTATGGTCTTTTGCCAGTCATCTCATCATTAATTTCAGTTACACTGATCACTCTTTCTACAGGATTCGATTCAAGGTTTCCGAAATGTTTCAATACTCCTTTTACACCGCTTTCACCATCTAAATAATTAGGGCTATTGCATTTTCCACTTGGGTTGGAGCAGCAAGCAGAGTTTCCAAAATAGCTTGGATTCACAGATCTGCAATATTCAGCAATCGAACATTGTGATACATTGAATCCATAATATTTTAAAATACATTTACTGTTCGCATCCCAGCACCATTGGTTTTGTTCTTGCGTTACAACAGAGATAGGTACTTGATATTGTGCAACTGCAGCGTTTACAGAAAACAGTAAAACGATGATTGCGCTTATTTTTTGTAATGTTTTCATTGAGAATATTTTTGAATGATGAATAATTAGACTGTCTTTTGCAATGAGTTGAGTAGATTAATTAGCATTAGCGATCAATGCATCGAACGCCTCTGATAACTTATAGACAGGTTTTGCATTTCTGCCAGCTTCTGCATTTGAAAGCCCTATTTTAGCAGACTCTAACGGAATTAGATCAGCATTTTCAATAGCGGTGTTTGCAGCTACATTCGAGATGAATGTTGCAGAATATTTATAGACATTGATCATTACACGCTCCTGACCTGCTGCAATTGGGTTTGCTGCTTCAGTAGCTTGTAGTTCTTTCGCCAATTGAGCGCCACCGATTGACATAATTTCGTATTTACCATTTTCGGATGCAACGGTAATAACAGCTCTGTATTCACCATTCACAGCGACTACTACATTGTATCTGTCCGTTGGAATAAGTTTACCATAAGGGTCAACACCTACCATGCGATAAATGGATGCCGGTACAGCTTTAGCAAACTCAGCGCGGTTATTAAAGCCATGCTCTTTTTCCATGTTTACTGGAACGATCTCTAAGAAAGAGCTCAGCTCGTTTTTTACTGCATCATAAATTGCTTGATTGTTGTCAGCTGAGAGTTGCTGATACATTTTGATTTCTTTTGCTGTTAAGCTAAAAGAGGCGAACCCTAGGGAGAGGCTCAGCCCGAGAACTAAAAATCCTTTTTTCATTTTGTTTAAATGATTTAAAGGTCGTAGAGAGCTGAGAACGAATATAAAGCTTTATTAAGAAATTGCCATCTTTTTGTTATCAAAAATATCAACAAGGTATAACTTATAATGTAAGCGCTGAGGTTTTGAGAAGCGAATATGCATCACTTCGGTGTGACCGCCATTCCCGCTTTCCACTTCAAGTTTGCCTTCTTTCAGCGCCACCAAAAATAGCTACTCGCTAGGCAACGGCAAAGCTTTCCGTTACAATCGGGGCTATAAAGAAAATGAGTCTCCTTGAAACGTTTATGTCCTGTAGATCTGTGTCAATTGCTCCACGCAATTTTTAGGATGAAATAATTGTGCGTATTGAAATCCCTTCTCAGCCATTTGAATGCGGGCTTGTTCGTTTGCCAACAGGAAGTTGATGCGCTCAGCCAATTGCTTTTCATTTCGAGGATCGATGTAGAGTGTGTCAGGACCTCCGGCTTCGGGAAAACAACCTCCTTCTGAAGTAATAACCGGTACTTTGCTGGTAAGCGCTTCAATGATGGGAATGCCAAAGCCTTCAAATAAAGAAGGAAAGATGAAAATTTTCGCTTTGCTATATACAGCTGGTAATTCGTGGTGCTCAATGCGATCAATGAAATGTACGCGGTCGTTCAATTGATTCGCGTTGATGTAATCCATCACTTTGTTGAAATAATTTCGTTTGTTTCCAACC
>DASRRA010000303.1:0-1910 GCA_035696085.1 Bacteroidia bacterium
TTTTATACCGCATTTAATGTTAAACCCGGAGATAAGATGTATCGTCCTGATAGCTTAAGAGCAAGGATCTGGTAATACTTGCGAATCCGCTGAAGGCGGATGAAGCAATCTCCCGATAAGAGATTTATAGTTGAGGAGATCACTTCGTCGCTTTGCTCCTCGTGAGAATCATAAAGACAGCTGGTACTGCCCTTTGTCCGGTAGCATCAGAAGGTTTGATCGTTTCTTTTCCATTTACCAGCATACAACTGCTACCACCGCCATCCAGATTCAATGCTTCCCAGCAACCGAGGTCTTTTAGGATTTGAGCTTCTTGTCCAAGGGTTGCACCATGGGCAACCGCATTTCTTCCTTCTATCATTAAGATAATAAGCTTACCATCTTTTGTATAACCCATGGCAGTGCGGGGATGTTTATCGTTGATTGCCTTCCCGACAAATTTTAATTCTTCATTATTTGTAATATTAATTTTACCAAGTTGTAATAACACAGGACCACCGCCAACTGCCGTTCTCATCTTCCATTTTTTGAGTGTTGGTGAAGCACCCCCATAGGTTACTATTGATGTCATGTAAATAGCATTTTCAAAACTGAAAGTATTTATAGAATCTTTCATGGGTTCAATTGCCCCCTGCATTCCAAAAGAATTTCTGTTTGTTGAATCTGAAAACACCCAGGCAATATCTGCTTCTCTTTTCTTTGAGATCCCAATCGCACTTCCAAATGGGTGCCGATACGTTAACGTGTCTTTCCCTCTTCCGGGAATTGAATGAATATTATAACCAACAAGCTTTCCATCTTTGATCACCACATTCAAATTTTGGTTTGTTTGAAATGAAAAAAATGTACAATTAACAACAACGAGTGGTTGATCATTCTTCTGATAAAATTGTGTTGGAGTAAATCTTCTGCCAAGTGTTGTATCTGAAGAAAAATTTATTTTCTTGTCTTTCAGATCTGCGATCAAATAATAAGCCCGGAAAGGTGCCGTATCAATTGGTTCATTGGTAAAATAAACATGAACAGATGATGGCAACGGCTGATATAATGAATCTACATTTATCCATTTGAGTTGAGCACTAAGTGCAGTTGAATTAATAATTAATAATGAATAATTAATAATTCTTTTAAACTGAATTCTCATTTCTAAATAATTACCTGATCAAAGTTGAAATACCTTTCATTTCATAAATCTTTCCTGCAATATCTTCAGCTCTTAACATCCAAACATACGTTCCTGTTTGTTGCTTCACTCCTCTTATCATTCCGTCCCAACCTCCACTTAAACTTGTTGTAGAAAATATCTGTTGCCCCCAACGATTATATATTCGGAAGTAATGAACTTTCTTAATCCCAACATACAAGCCTCTCAGAAGATCATTTTTTCCATCGCCATTTGGCGTAAATCCTGTAGGTACATAAACTGCTGAACCTTTAAACACTATAATACTTACTGAATCTTTTGCCTGGCACCCTTGTGGGGTTGTAACTGTTACAATATATGTAATATCATTTTGCAGGATCGCAGTTGGACTTTGGCTTTGCACATTCGTAAGTCCTGTCGCCGGTGACCACAAAAAAGTCGGAGCCCCATTAAAATTCCCATTATAATTTACATGCAAGGGAAAAGGAATGTCTTTCAGTATTATTGTATCGTTGGATGCAATGGCATGCACAGATCCAACATTAATCACCTTAGCTGTTTCCTGGGACACGCATCCATTACTGGCGGTTGCATTTAATTGTACATTCATATTACCTGCCAGTGAAAAATTATGGACAGGGTTCTGCAATATGCTTGTTGTACCATCACCAAAATTCCAGTTCCATTGTGTGATCGTTGTTTGAGTATCTGTTTGTGTTCCAAAAAAATTAATAGGAACATTCAAACATCCATCCTGTGCGGTTAT
>DASRRA010000304.1:0-16021 GCA_035696085.1 Bacteroidia bacterium
GCATCGAAAAAGTTTCTTCAAACGTATCGTCATTCATTACCACCAGGCGGTAACGATTTCTTAAACGCTTTAAAAGACTATGCTTTTTTTCTCTTTCTTCTTCCATAAGACCAGCAAATATCGCAAAATATTGGTAAACACGCGCACCAAAAAACAGGAATGACGGAATAATTAGAAATAATACGGTTTTCTTTAAAAAATAAAATATTTTTGCAATTCAACAGTTACATAATGTTGATTATGCAAAAAGAGTTTAATGGCTGTTAAGAGATCTTACGTTTATATTTATTTATTGCTGTTTTCCCTGGCACTGCTGGCTGTATCCTGTTCCCAGACGAAAAATACGGCGGCGCTCAGAGGTTGGCACAATATGAATGCCCGTTATAATGGCACTTTTAACTCTTCTGAAAATCAAAAAGAAGCCATCAAAAAAGTAGAAAAAGCGAATAAAGACGATTTTACGAAACTCCTTCCCTTGTTCGTATATCCATCTGATGAAACCGCAAAAAATTTCTTCAACGATTTTGATAATACAATAAAAAAATCATCTGTTGTGATTCAACGACATGTGATTATGAATCCTAAGACCAAGCTGGAGATTCCCAATGCGTGCCGATGGATAGATGAGAACTACATGCTGATCGGGAAATCGCATTTATATAAACGGGATTTGTTTTCTGCGTTGGAAGCATTTGAATACGTATCCAAAATTTACCCTCAGCCCAAGGCAAAATATGGCGGTAAACTAGGGATGATACGCACAGACAATGAGATAGGAAGTTATTCATTATCTGAAGAATTGATTGACGAGTTGAGATCGGCAAAAGATTTTCCAAAGGATCGTTCGTATACACGGGAGTTTGCGCTGGTATCAACAGATTTGTATATGAGACGAGGTGATTATCAGCAAGCCATTAAGCAATTGACAAAAGCAGTTGCATTAACCCGTAAAAAAATAACCAAGGCTCGCTATATATATATATTGGCCCAACTCAACGAGAAGGTTGGCGATACACAAAAAGCATCCTTTTATTATAGCATGGTGCCCAAGCTACACCCAAACTATGATATGGAGTTCAGTGCACGAATAAATCAAGCGCGGTTTTATGATATAAGTCAGGGTGGTAGCAAAGCCATTAAAAAGCAGCTGATGAAAATGCTAAGAGATGATAAGAATATTGATTATCAGGATCAAATTTATTATGCATTGGCTGAAATAGCAAAGAAAGAAGGAGATGTTCCAACTGCAATTGATTATCTGGCGAGTTCTATAAAAGCAAGCACGACCAATACTTCTCAAAAAGCATTGTCGTATTTGAAACGTGGAGATATTTATTTTGATCAACCGGATTATAAAAGAGCACAAGCTAATTACGACAGTGCTATGACTGTTTTACCAAAGGATTACCCGGACTACCAGGCATTGGATACAAAGAAAAACAGTCTTAATAATTTGATAACTAATTTAAACGTCATTGCTCATGAAGACAGTATGCAAACCTATGCAAAGATGTCGGAAACAGAACGTAACGTGGCCATTGAAAAATTGATAAAGCAGCAGGAAGAAGATGAGAAGAAAGCGGAGGAAGCATCAAAGCTGGAGAAAGAACAGGTATTGAGTGCAACTCCTGTAACGGGCGCTCCACTTAGTGGAACACCGGCATCAAATTCCTGGTATTTTTATAATCCAAGTATTGTATCATTTGGAATAGGAGAATTTAAAAAGAAATGGGGCAGCAGAAAATTAGAAGACAACTGGAGAAGAAGTGAAAAAGAGCAAGTGTTGGCAACAAACGATCAGGAGGAAGATGAAACGAAAGATTCCCTAAAAGCAGCGGGAGAGCTTTCAAAAAACACCATTACCGCTGGAAGTAAAAAAGATAAGAGTTATTACTTAACGCAAATTCCACTAACAGATGGCGCATTAACAGCATCCAATAACAGAGTGATAGATGCATACTATAACGCAGGCTCTATTTATAAGGAACAACTGATGAACAATCAGAAATCAGTAGAGGCATTGGAAGAATTATTAAAACGTTACCCGGATAATAAATATCGCTTGTCAACTTATTATCAATTGTACAGAACCAACCTGTCCATGAATAATCAGAACCGGGCGGATTATTATAAAAATTTGTTGTTAACGAATTACCCGGATTCAGAATATGCCAAGCTGATTAAAAATCCGGATTATGCAAAAGATATCAATGCTACGAAAAGTGTAGTGGAGCATTTTTACACAGAAACCTATGAATTATATAGCAATGCGAAATATACAGAAGCCCTGGAGAATTGTTTAAAAGCGGAAAGCCAGTATGCAAAAAGTGCATTGATGCCGCAATTCTCTTTTTTAAAGGCGTTGTGTATTGGCAGAACGCAAGACATCAATGCGTTTGAATCTGCTTTGATTCAGGTAGTTGAAAAGTATCCGAAAAGCCCTGTAAAGGAAAAGGCACAGGAAATATTGGAAGCGATTAAAAAACAAAAGGCTCCCTCATCCGTCGAAGCTTCAGCGAAGACAGACAGTTTACCCGCCGTTGCATCTAAACCATCCAAATTTATATTCAATGAAAGCGGAGAATATTTTTGGGTATTGATTGCGGAAAATGGAAAAGGAGACATGAATAATTTTAAAATAAAATTATCCAAATCCAACCAGGAGTTGTTCAGTACACTTGGCATTGGAATTTCCGATATGTTTTTGGATGGCGGTCATCAAATGGTGATTACCAAGACGTTTAATGGAAAAATGGAAGCCATGAAATATTACAATGTGATGAGAACCAGGAGAGATACGTTTTTAGATTTAACAGAGGGGAGTTATCAAATGTTTGTTATATCGGCAGAAAATTTTGGCATTTTCTATAAGGATAAAAACGTTGCGGAGTATCAGGACTTTTTCACGCAGAATTATAAGTGATAACGGAAAGAGGGGGATCATCCTTCAAAAAGCGTAAAAACAATTAAAAAGGCGGTTTTTTTATATAATTAATCCAATAATTCACTTGGATTTATGTTTTTTTCTTTTATTTTTACAACATACATAAATTTATCAAACGATGTTTAATAAAACTATGGCAACAAACAACACATCAGATACACCATCCTTAAACCTAATTGGTGCGGGAACAGTAATAGAAGGGGATGTTACAACGAATCGTGATATGCGGATAGATGGAACATTAACGGGTTCTATAAATGTTAAAGGAAAATTAGTTGTTGGCCCGTCGGGAAGTATAGAGGGAGATATTGTCTGTCAGAATGCAGACATTTCCGGAACGATCAAAGGAAAAATCAATGTTACTGAATTGTTAACACTGAAAGCATCCGCTAAATTAACTTGCGATATTCAAACCAATAAAATTGCAATTGAACCTGGAGCAGTATTTACAGGTGCGTGCAGCATGGGCAATGGCGCCGGATTGATAAAAGAGATCAAAGGTGAACAAAAACCAGAAAAAGCCGCTCAATTACGCTAAATTTGCGGGCATGGGCCTGCAAATGGGAGTTATTATAGCTGCCGGTGTATGGGGTGGAATTAAGCTGGATAGACTCCTGGAGCTTAAATTTCCTGTATTTACTCTCGTACTAACATTATTATCTGTATTTTTGGCGTTGTATTATTTCATTAAAGACGTGCTAAAAAAGTAGTATGAACACCTCTCTCAGGTCATTTTTTATTAAACTTTCTGTATTTTCCATTTTCACATTAGGTATACTTATTTGCTGGCAACGTATGGCACCAGCGCGTTTTCAAACAAATGCGGATTGGGGCATCTGGGTGTTTTTTATTGTCAGTACTCTTCTTATTCACCTAATTCTCATGCGCGTAGCGGAAGATCCGAAGAAATTTATCCGCTATTTTATGGGCATTACCGGAATTAAGCTACTAATCTACCTTCTGATCATCCTGATCTATTCTTTTTTAAATAAGCAAACAGCTTTAGCATTTGCGCTCTTTTTTCTGTGTATGTATGTTTTATATAGTGGATTAGAAGTATTTACACTTTTAAAACAATTCAGAAAATAAAATCTATCGCCCTCAATACCTAATTTGTGGTAAGCATTTTTGCATTAACAGAAATCCTTAAAAAAAGAATAGGGAATGTTTTAAAATGTTGGTTTAATTGTCTAAATTTGCAGCCGAATTCAAAAAACGCGTAAATTCCAGTTGCATGGTCAATAAAATCAACATATTCAAGCAGTTTTTAGTAATTACAGTTCTATTTTTTGCTTCTGCAAAAACAAATGCTCAAACGCATGATGAGCATTCTTCGACATCGGCTTCAACGGAGCAACATCACAATGGTGGACATGAAGAAAAATTTAAAGCCGGTGAAACCATCCTAGGCCACGTTGCTGACAATCATTCTTGGCATTTATGGGGTCATACCGCTATTTCCTTACCTGTAATTGTAAAAACGGATAAAGGCATTGAAGTATTTTCTTCTGCTCATTTCGGTCATGAAGGAGAAGAAGTGTATAGAGGAGAGAATTACAACTATGCATTAAAAGAAGGAAGTATTGTTGTTGTGGATGATAACAACATTAAAAATGAAGCAGCAACTGAAACATTGTGGGATCTTTCGCTTACAAAAAATACAGTAGCCATGATGATGAGTATGTTGATCATGTTATGGATATTTTTATCAGTAGCCAAAGCATACAAAAAGAACAGTGGCAAAGCACCAAAAGGATTGCAATCATTTATCGAACCATTGATCCTTTTTGTCCGTGATGATATTGCGAAGCCAAGCATCGGTGAAAAACGTTACCAACGATTCATGCCATTTTTATTAACTGCATTTTTCTTTATCTGGATCAATAACTTACTTGGATTGATTCCAATATTCCCATTTGGAGCAAACGTTACAGGTAGTATTTCCATTACAATGACATTAGCAGCTTTCGTTTTGATCATCACATTTGTAGTTGCTAACAAACATTACTGGCATCACGTTTTTGCAATGCCTGGGGTTCCTTACTGGGTGTTGATTATTTTAACTCCAATTGAAATTCTAGGGTTGGTTCTTCGCCCATTTGTATTGATGATACGATTGTTTGCAAATATAACAGCAGGTCACATTATTGCATTGGCATTCTTCAGTTTAATTTTCATTTTTGGTGAAATGAGTACCGGGGCCGGTTTAGGAGTATCTATCTTGAGTATTGCATTTACTGTATTTATGGGTGCACTGGAGTTACTGGTTGCTTTTTTACAAGCATATGTGTTCACTTTATTATCGGCAATTTATTTTGGTGCAGCGGTAGATGAGGGGCATGACGTAAACAATCACGTAGATGATTATTTACCGGAAACAGCACATCATTAATAACGCATACGTTTTAACTGGGGAGCTTTACCGGCAGTTAAAACAAATGAAAATTCCGGTGAGGCAAAAACAATTAATTCATAACACATGTTATCATCAGTATTATTACAAGCAGCTGAAGGAGCAAGTCTTACTTATGGTCTTGCTGCAATTGGAGCAGGTATCTCTGCATTGGCAGCAGGTATCGGTATCGGTCGTATCGGTGGAAGCGCATTGGAATCAATCGCTCGTCAACCAGAAGCGGTAAATGATATCCGTGCTTCAATGATCTTAGCAGCTGCACTTGTAGAGGGTGCTGCTTTCTTTGCGATCGTTATCGGACTATTAGTAGTTGTAACGAAGTAAGAAGCAAACGAATTGTTTGTCTGCAAGGTTGTTGCAGACAAACATTCTTAACAATGTGTAAACAAAAACAGTAAAACAAAAATTAAAATAAAAATATGGAATTAGTAAAACCCGCGATAGGCTTAATTTTCTGGATGTCAATTTCGTTTTTGATTATCCTTTTCTTATTGAAAAAATTTGCCTGGAAACCGATCTTAGGAATGATTAAGGAGCGTGAAGACTCGATTGAAAATGCATTGGCTTCAGCTGAGAAAGCGAAAGAAGAAATGAAACAACTTCAATCAAACAATGAGCGTATTTTACATGAGGCGAAAGAACAACGTGAGCAAATGTTGAAAGATGCACGTGAGATCAAAGAGAAAATGATTGCGGAAGCAAAAGAAACAGCAACAAAAGAAGGTGAGCGTTTGTTGAAAGCAGCACGTGAAAACATCCAAAATGAAAAAATGGCGGCTGTTACAGATTTGAAAAACCAAGTAGCAAGTTTATCCATCGATATTGCTGAAAAAATATTGAAAGCAGAGTTATCGTCTGATGAGAAACAAAAAACATTGGTAACGACTTTATTAAAAGACGTTCACTTGAATTAGATTTTTTCGAAGTATTTTATTTGTGTGAAGTTGATATAGGAGAGAAAAGAGAGAATGAATTTAAAACATCCCTTTAACAGAGAAAAAAGAATAAAATGGAAGGTACAAGAGTAGCAGCACGATACGCAAAATCATTCCTTGATCTGGCATTGGAACAAGGTATTTTGGAGCAAGCTTATGCAGACATGAAATTAATTGCATCCGTAGCAGCTGAAAATCCTGAATTGATTTCGCTTTTAAAAAGTCCGATTATTAAGACCGATAAGAAGCAAGCGATTTTAAAAGAAATCTTTGCAGCAAAAATAAATAAAGTTACTGTAGCTTATCTTCAGTTGATTACAAGCAGAAGAAGAGAAACCTATCTTCCGGAAGTAGCAGAAGAATTCCTGAACCAATACAAAGAGAAAAAGAAAATATTAACGGCCGTTATTATTACTGCAAATGGTATTGATGATAACATTCGTGAAAAAGTGATGGATCTTGTAAAAACTTCTGATAACAAAGAAGTGGTTCTAAAAGAAAAAATCGATAAATCAATTATTGGTGGTTTTATACTACGTATTGGAGATAAGCAAGTAGATGCGAGTATAGCACGCAAACTGAATAACCTGAAACGTAATTTCAAAGAAAACCCTTTTGTAAAAGAGTATTAAACATAAAACAGAACCCACCGTCGCTCCGAAAAAGAGCTATGGAAGGCGCAGGAAAATAGTAATTAAACAATAACCAAAATATACAATGGCAGAAGTTAAACCCGCAGAAGTATCTGCAATTTTAAGACAACAACTAGCTGGATTTAAATCCGAACAAGAATTAGAAGAAGTAGGTACCGTATTGCAAGTGGGTGACGGTATTGCACGTATTTATGGTCTTTCAAAAGTTCAATCCGGAGAGTTGATTGAATTTGAAAGCGGATTAAAAGGAATTGTATTAAACCTGGAAGAAGATAACGTTGGTGCCGTAACATTAGGTACTTCAAATGATATTAAAGAAGGAGAAACAGTTAAACGTACCGGAAGAATTGCTTCCATCAACGTAGGTGAAGGTATGTTGGGTCGTGTGGTGGATACTATGGGATTGCCAATTGATGGTAAAGGACCAATCACCGGAACATTATATGAAATGCCATTGGAGCGTAAAGCACCAGGTGTAATTTATCGTCAACCGGTTACAGAACCATTGCAAACTGGTTTGAAATCAGTTGATGCGATGATCCCGGTTGGTCGTGGTCAACGTGAGTTGATCATTGGTGACCGTCAAACTGGTAAAACAGCGGTTGCAATTGATACCATCATCAATCAAAAAGAATTTTATGAAGCAGGTCAACCGGTTTTCTGTATCTATGTAGCGATCGGACAAAAAGGTTCAACCGTAGCAAATATTCAACGTGTATTGGAAGAAAAAGGCGCTATGGCTTACACGGTAATCGTGTCTGCAACAGCATCTGATCCAGCACCAATGCAATTCTACGCACCATTTGCTGGTGCTGCAATCGGAGAGTTTTTCCGTGACAGCGGTCGCCCGGCATTGATCGTGTATGATGATCTTTCTAAACAAGCAGTTGCTTACCGTGAGGTATCTTTATTATTACGTCGTCCTCCAGGACGTGAGGCTTACCCTGGTGACGTATTCTACTTACACAGCCGTTTATTAGAGCGTGCTGCGAAAATCAATGCAAACGATGCGATTGCAAAAGAAATGAATGACCTTCCTGAATCCATCAAAGGAATTGTAAAAGGTGGTGGATCATTAACCGCATTGCCAATCATTGAAACACAAGCAGGTGACGTTTCTGCATATATTCCTACAAACGTTATTTCCATTACCGATGGACAGATCTTCTTGGAGGTGAATTTATTCAACGCCGGTGTTCGTCCTGCTATCAACGTAGGTATCTCTGTATCGCGCGTGGGTGGTAATGCGCAAATTAAATCCATGAAAAAAGTTGCTGGTACATTGAAATTGGATCAGGCACAATACCGTGAGTTAGAGGCCTTCTCTAAATTCGGTTCTGACTTAGATGCATCTACAAAATCAGTATTGGATAAAGGTGCACGTAACGTGGAAATCCTTAAACAAGGTCAATATTCTCCACTGCGCGTTGAGCAACAAATCGCGATTATTTACTGCGGTACAAAAGGATTGTTACGTTCTGTACCGGTGAGTAAAGTGAAAGAATTTGAAGCAGATTTCTTAGCATTCTTAGAGGCAAAACACAAAAATGTGTTGAACGATTTGAAAGCAGGAAAATTAACAGATGAGATCACCAACGTTTTAGAAACTGTTGCAAAAGATCTTTCTGGAAAATACTAAATAGTTCAAAGACTTAAGATAGAAGATGTAAGATTTTTGAGTCTTACATCTTACATCTAAAATCTTACATCTAATATTATAAAATGGCAAATTTAAAAGAGGTTCGTAACCGTATCGTATCTGTAAGTTCCACGCAACAAATTACCAGCGCTATGAAAATGGTGAGTGCTGCAAAGTTGAGAAGAGCACAAGATGCAGTTACACAAATGCGCCCTTATGCGAACAAGCTAAAAGAAATTTTAGAAAATTTAAGCTCCAGCCTGGATAGCTCTTCTGGTATATATTCCAAACAACGCGACGTAAAAAAAGTATTAATCGTTCCTATCACTTCTAACAGAGGATTGTGCGGTGGTTTCAATGCAAACATTATAAAAGCAACAAACCGTTTGGTGCGCGAAGAATATAGCGGAGCACAAGTAAATATTTTACCAATCGGGAAAAAGGCAACTGAGTTTTTTAAGAAATCGCAATTGGAAACAATTGATGCCGGATTAACAAACCTCGTTGAAATTTGGGACGGATTAACATTTGCAAATGCATCCATCATTGCAGAAAAAATCATGAGCTTATTTGCTACAGGTGTATATGATAAAGTGGAAGTTGTTTACAACCAATTTAAAAATGCAGCGGTTCAAGTTACAGTGGTAGAACAGTTTTTACCTGTAAAACCGCCTCAAGCAACAGAAAAAAAACAGTCTATCGATTATATCTTTGAACCAAGCAAAGAATACATCGTTGAAGATTTGATCCCACGTTCCTTGAAAACACAATTATTTAAAGGCCTGTTAGACTCCTTAGCATCAGAACATGGTGCACGTATGACAGCGATGCACAAAGCAACTGATAACGCAGGCGCATTGATCAAAGAATTGAAATTATCTTACAACAAAGCTCGTCAGGCAGCAATTACAGGAGAGATCCTGGAAATCGTTGGTGGTGCAGAAGCGCTTGCAGGATAAAATTAAAATAGAGAATCAGAAACGCCTCGTAATTTTACGGGGCGTTTTTTTGTTTTAAAACGATTGTAAACACAAGTTAACGTTTCACTTAGGGAAATATACCACTGGATAGATTAGGAGACTGGAAAATATCTAGATCTCCTATATTTGCAGCTGATAAACCCTCAACCATGAAAATCAAATTCATATTATTTTTCTTGTTATTACAATTGTCCTCCAAACTGTCCGCACAATCAGAACCTTCTGCAACGGGGGAGTCCAGAAAAATTGAAATTGGTATTGATGGCGGTGTACACAAAACTGGTTTTTATGATGGAAGAAAGAGTATGTATACTTTCGGAAAATACAAGCCATTTTGGACATATACAGCATCAGCTTATTTTAAAACACCTACAGTAAAAACGTTCTATGCCGGTTTGGAATTGGAACAGGTACATGTTAAATCAAATCTTTATTATACCAAACCATATGGATATAGAACAGGATATGAATATGATGCCTTGTTCAATCTGGATTATATCAATCTGCATTTATTATTTGGCAGTAAATTATTCTCCATAAAAAAAATAACTGTTTCAGGAACCTTAAGCCCCTACTTTGGTTATTTATTGGGTTCCCAAGCCCAGGGGAGCGAAACAGTATCGAGTAGCTCCGAGGCTTATTCTGATTCATTGGGAATACATACATTGTACTTTAGAGAAAAACAACTCATAAGTGGACCGGAAACAAAAAAACTACGAAAAGTAAATATAGGCTGGTGCTTCAACCTGGATGTGGCTGTTCCACTCCAAGGACAATTCGCAATTATATGCAGAGCTTCGTATAACCTGGGTATTTACAGTGTTATCAATGAAGATTCGTTTATAGGAATACGCGGCTATGAATTTTTAACTGGTATAGGGTATAAGTTGAATAAGCAATAGAATAGAAATACAGCGAACAGAAAGAAATTATATGTCAAAAAAGTCTCATTGAATGGAATTCAATGGGACTTTTGATTATTAAGGTTCTCGTTACTATTTCAACAGTAGCGAATATTCTAAGTTCACTACTGCCCGATTTCTAATCGGATAAATTGTTCCTTATCTCTATTTTTTAAATTATACAAGGGTGGTTGTTCGAGCAAATTATCAATTGTTTCCGGATTGAAATTGGCAGCCCCTTTATCAAATGTCCTGATTATTTTCTGTTCAGCTTTTCCTGTATTATCGATGGATACAGCGACAACATTTGCTCCAGAGGCAGAAGCCTGCGTTTTTATCTTACTTACAGAGAAATTATTGATGTCCAATTCCATATTTTTTGGAACATCAGTATAAATCATATAAAATTTTCCATTTTTTACCGCATAGCCAAAGCCATTTTTATAAGTTACAATTCCTCGTGGTAAAGGTTTGCACCAAACCAATTGGCCGTCTTTTGTGAAACGGGTAACCAAAATAGTTTCACGATATCCCCAAGAAATTGTATACACATCTTCGTTTTGTTTATCGATTACCGAGGTAACAGTTGTAAGGCGTTCATAATCATCCATTCTGTCGAATAGATCTTTATAATATTGATGTAATTTTTCATCAAAATAATAATGTTGTTTTGTGATTATTTTGGATTGATTGAGATCAATTTTCATGAAAAATGTACCTTCTTTTCGCTCACAATTTTTCTTTCCTTTGCAAGGAACATCAATAAAAATTCCAGTTATCACTGCATAATTTAAATTCTTATCATACTGTAAATTATTTGTAAACAAATAGGCATGGTCATTAACTCCAACATTCAAATCAAAAGGAATAAATTTTGAGTCTGGTGATGCAGGTATCTTGCCAATTCCAGGTTTAGTCCCCTTTATAGCAGAAGTGCCAAACATGTCCTTTTCTTTAACAACATGCGTGTAAATACACAGTAAATTACCATTATTATCTGTGCTAACTGACGTAATTCCTAAATCTCCATTTGCATCCGAAAGCGGCATTTCTTTAGTAAAAACGTCAGTATATCCATCGAGTTTTACAAGTTTAACAGATTTATAACAAGTGAATGGTGCTGTAATAAAGGTGGTTGTAGCTCCTCTCCGTTCACTCGGTACAAATCCACTTTTTATTAATACCGATGAGGAGTCAGGAGAAAACGAAACACTGAATTTTTCAGTGGCTTTAAAATTTTCTTCCTTTGCCAATAATTTTGCAGTACCGATAGCCTGACCATTGTCAGCACTAATAGTTTTTGCATAAACCGATCGCATGTTCTTTCGTGTTTCAAGAATTGAAATGATAAAGTAAATTTTGCCTTTGGATAAAATTGCATATGATTGAAGAAAAGCTTCACCGCTTGGAATTTTATCGCCCAAATCTTTTTCAAACGAAACATCTTTTACCCATTCCAATTGAAATGTCGATTTATTATATTTTTCTACATTATTCTGAACGCCAGAGCCCTTTTTTCCAAGACGTAACACATAAAATGAAGATTGGTTTTCACCAATGATGTAGTTGAAAACACCGTTTTTATTATCAAACTCCTTACCCTGTATATATTTCATATCTTGAGCATGTGTTTTAAAAGCCAGAATGATAAGTAAGAACGTAAGGGAATGAAGGTGGAAAAATTTAATTGCTCTCATTTTCGATTTGGGATTGGTTTAGGTAAAGTTATTACAAATAAAGGTACGGAAGGCCATCTATTGAACGAATGGTTACACTTATTGATTTAACGGTAATAATTAGTCGACGCTTAAAGTTTACCTTTGATAAAAAGAACATATGAAAAAAATTTTAATGATTGCTCTCCTGCTGAGTGTTACAGAGATAACCTTAGCACAAGTTATTGTAAAAGGCTATCATTATCATCCAACAGGTGATTTTGGATTTGTTTTTAAACCGACATTTTCTGCGGAACTGGGGGTGATGGGTTCATTTATCGAGGGAAGAAAATTACGGGGAGTTGTTACGGGAACGTATGTGAAGTTAAAACCAAGACTCAACGAGATACCAATAACCGGAGTGCGTTCCGATGGTACGGGAGATCACATTTTGCCAGGCACACAGTCTTTTAAAAAATACAATATAGCTCAGCTCCTGCTGGGTTTTGACTATGCATTCATCCGAAAGGAAAAATTTTTCGTATATGGAGGTTTTGATTTAACCGTTGGAAGGGCGAATGTTGTTTATACAGAATATGTGCAAACCTATATGGAGTCGAGCTATGATGGAGGTGGAGTTTTGGGTGGATGTCGATTTCGGCTTGGCGCAGAATACTTACTGAATCCTTATTTCTCACTACTTATAAACGCACAGCGAGGAGGTTGGTTGCTAACGGATCCAGCTGCTATCAACTTCGCAAACGATTACGGACTCGGCGTGAAATATAATTTAAATCTGTAACGATGAAGAAACGAATGATCATGATATGCACGCTTCTCATTTTTTTGAATAGTGCTTGCAAAAAACCATTAAAAGATGTAAATGATTATTTCCCGGTTGTAAAAACAGTCGCTGCAATTGTGCAACCCGATGGCTCTGTATTATTGACTGGAGAAGTGGAATCCTCGGGTAAAACAAAAGATGCAGCTATTCGCTATGTAGGGTTTTGCGTAAGTACTGTTACCGAACCAAAAATGCTTGACAGGCAGCTTATAGCAGAACTAAGCGGGACAAAATTTACAGCTACCTATTCCGGATCACTTTTCAATGTAGATTCGATTTATCACTTCAGATCATGGGGCTCCAATCGTTATGGATACGCCTATGGAAATAGCATTGCCCTTGATAGTATAATTGCAGAACCAGTAACACCCCCATGCAATTTACCAAATAATATGATCAATATCGGCGCGTCACAACCAACGGCTTATTATGATGCTATTTCGGGACCTGATACAGATTATTCGATAGTGGCTACATCATTTAACGGTCCAAGTGTTACGTTCAAGTTTGCCACTGCTTTAACAACAGGTGTTTTTCAAACCACCACTGATCCTACACCAACGGGCAAACAAGTGAATGTCAGTTTCTATTATCAATTTATATCTGGAGCTTTGAACGCAGGAAGCAAGGTATTCGTTAAAAAAATGAATGCCACTGGTTTTGAAATAACGATTTGCGAGGCACCTTGGGTGTACAATACAAGCACCTTATACCTAAATACACACCTAATTACACCTTAATCAACAGAACTAAAAAACATTAAATTTTTTTTGTTATATCAAATTTTGTATTAACTTTGTAGTGCAAAGTACTTTTTAAACCCAAAGAAAATGGATAAGCACAATGAGCATTTAGAAAACCTTTCAGAGATACGCTCACTTATGGAGCGCTCCTCACGTTTCATTTCACTAAGTGGCCTGTCTGGCGTTATAGCAGGTATATTTGCAATTATGGGCTCTATGGCTGCTTATTGGTATTTGGGTTCGCATGCAGTCTCAGAAGAGGTGAAAGCCTACTATGATAATGCAACTACAGCAACAGGAGAAATCAATCTCGACTTTTATATTTTCTTTTTTACAGATGCATTCTTAGTATTAATTGCATCCTTACTGGCGGGAACAATTTTAACCATCCGTGCTTCTAAGAAAAAAAATCACCCTACCTGGGGACCTACAGCCAAGCGATTAATCATCAACATTACCATTCCATTGGTGAGCGGAGGTTTGTTTTGTTTAGTACTTTTGTACCATGGATTGGTAGGTTTAGTGGCACCGGCAACATTGGTATTTTATGGATTGGCATTGTTAAATGCAAGTAAGTATACGTTGGATGACATCCGTTATTTGGGGATTTGTGAAATTGTCTTAGGACTCATTTCATCCGTATATATTGGGTACGGCCTTATTTTCTGGACAATTGGATTTGGATTGTTGCATATTATCTATGGCCTGGTAATGTACAACAAATACGAAAAATGAAAAATTACATTGGAGATCTAAATAAAGCATTTGAGAGTAGAATCAGGTTGGGCATCATGTCCATTCTGATGGTTAACTCCTGGGTAGATTTTGGAACAATGAAAGAAATGCTGGAGATAACAGATGGTAATCTGGCCAGCCATATTACGGCTTTAGAAAAAATGGATTACGTAGAAGTAAAAAAACAATTTGTAGGTAAAAAACCAAATACCTCTTATTCCATTACCAAACAAGGAAAGAAAGCATTCAGCGAACATTTGGATGCACTTGAAAATTTATTAAAAAAGAGAAGCTAAATTTTTTTATATAATCACTTTGAAATTCAAAGTACTTTTAATTGAACAAATCATGAAAACAAAAACAGAGCAACAACTAAGGAAAACCATACGAGTATGGCTTATCCTGTTTATGGTGTTTTTAATCTTAAGTGGATTAACAGCATTTCCATTAGAAACAGAATTGAAATTATTAGTAAACGCAACGGGCAATACGCCTGAATTTTTACAACACTGGTTAAACAAAGTATATGAAGCCCTGCGCGAAACAAATTTCAATTATCCATTTATGGCCTACGGAACTGACTGGTTGGCCTTTGCACACATCGTTATTGCAGTGGCATTTTGGGGCCCTTTGAAAGATCCTGTACGCAATATTTGGGTGATTCAATTCGGAATGATTGCTTGTTTGCTAATCATTCCCTTAGCCGGAATATGCGGTCCTGTGCGCGGCATCCCTTTGTACTGGCAGCTTATCGATTGCTCCTTCGGAGTAATCGGATTCATCCCATTATACATCTGCTACAAGCAAATTATTGAATTGGAAAAACTAACAACTAACAAACAAATACTTTACTAATATGAAAAAGAACGACTGGATATTAATAGCAACACTGACCTTATACAGCTTTTTGTTTTACAAGCAATCGGCGGGAATCAATTTTGTAATTTTCAACCTGGCACTTATTATTGCCTTATTAATAAAAGATAAGCGGGTACTAAAAAATTCAGCCTGGTTGCTAACGGCCTCCGGTAGCCTATTATCGGCCTTATGCATTGGGTATTATGCAAACGGATTATCCATAACGGCCAATGTCATTTCGCTCAGTATATTATCAGCACTGAGCTATAACTCTAAATCATCGGTTATCATTTCTTTGTTATTTTCTTTTTACTCCTATGCATCTGCTGTAGTGTTTATGATACTGGCATGGCAAGAGCGATTGCTATCTGCAAAAGATCAAAATCAATCAAAACGAAAATGGAGTTTGATTTTTGTTCCCATCATCATCACGTTGATTTTCTTTTTCATGTACAAATCATCCAATGCCTTGTTCAATAACTTTACAAAAAACATCAATCTGGATTTCATTTCAGCCGATTGGATCTTCTTTACACTAGGTGGCCTACTTTTATTATTTGGGTTTTTCCATCACCAAAAAATAAAAGAAATAGCAGAAATAGATGAGCGACCATCCAATAATATTGATTCTTTAAATTCAAAGACGATTACTTTGTTTGGAAAAGAGCTAAGTATAAGTGATGAAGAATTCTCTGGCAAACTATTGTTTTTACTGTTGAA
>DASRRA010000305.1:0-1573 GCA_035696085.1 Bacteroidia bacterium
CGTTTTCAAAACTTTTTACAGCAATGCCGATATGTTCAACTTTTTTCATGAATGTTAGTTTTTAGAGGATTTTGAGCCCAATCGGAGCGATGCGGATAAAAGGTTATCCCAAAAGACGCCCATGGTACAACGCAACGGGGCAAAACCGGAATTTGAAAGCCGGTATTCAAAAATACAGGTTTACGAATTCGGCAAAAACAGATTTATAACAGTCTGGTGGTTCAGAAACAGAACTTTTTGAGTTAATTTTGTCGTTCACACTAAACGAAAACCTTAATACAGTATGGTTAAATTTCCGATATATCTTGATCACAATGCTACTACTCCCTGCGATCCACGGGTAGTAGAAGCAATGGTTCCTTATTTCACTCAAAATTTTGGTAATGCTGCAAGCCGCAATCATCCATTTGGATGGGAAGCAGAAGCAGCTGTTGATAATGCCCGCGAGCAGGTTGCTAAATTGATTGGAGCTGATCCGAAAGAAATAATATTTACTTCAGGTGCAACAGAGGCTGATAATCTTGCTATCAAAGGTGTGTTTGAAATGTATGCCAGTAAAGGCAATCATATTATCACTTGTAATATTGAGCACAAAGCTGTATTGGATACCTGCAAGCATATTGAAAAAGAAGGGGGTGAAGTAACGTACCTGAAAGTAAATGATGATGGCTTGATTGATTTGAAAGAACTGGAAGCAGCTATCAAACCAACTACTATTCTTATTGCGATCATGTATGCCAATAATGAGATTGGTACAGTGATGCCGATGAAGGAAATAAGTGTCATTGCCAAAAAACACAATGTGCTTGTTTTTTCAGATGCAACACAGGCCGTAGGTAAAATACCAGTTGATGTAAATAAAGATGGTATTGACCTGCTGGCGATGACTGCACATAAAATGTATGGACCAAAAGGAATCGGTGCCTTATATGTTCGCCGTAAAAATCCAAGAGTAAAAGTAACCGCTCAAATGGATGGCGGCGGACACGAACGGGGTATGCGAAGCGGTACCTTGAATGTGCCCGGAATTGTGGGCTTTGGAAAAGCATGTGAGCTGGCTTATAATGAAATGGATGCAGATGCAAAAAGACTCGGTGCGTTGCGTGATAAACTGGAGAACGCCTTATTGAAAATTGAAGAAGCTTATGTAAATGGCAGCAAGCAGCATCGTTTACCACATGTAACGAATATTTCATTCAAATATGTGGAAGGTGAGGGCTTGATGATGGGCTTTAATAAAAACATTGCATTATCTTCTGGTTCTGCCTGCACTTCTGCCTCATTAGAGCCATCTTATGTATTAAAAGCCCTGGGTTTGGGTGATGATTTGGCACATAGTTCGCTCCGTTTTGGATTAGGCAGGTTTACAACAGAAGACCAGATCGATTATACAATAGAAGCGGTGACAAATACAGTAAACAAATTGAGAGAAATGAGCCCCTTGTGGGAAATGTATAAAGAAGGAATCGATATGAATAGTATAGAATGGGCGCATCACTAATGATTGGCTTATTGGTTAAATGGTTAATTAGTCTTAGCCAACCAGTAAACTGATAAACGATTAAACTAATAA
>DASRRA010000306.1:0-12812 GCA_035696085.1 Bacteroidia bacterium
TTATTAGTCGTGCGAACACAAAATACAAACAACATTTTCAAGAATATTTTAGAAATCATTGCAATTAGTGTTTTTGTTTCCATCCTTTCCATTGGTATTGCTTTGAAGTTTTTTATTAGGGATTATGAAAAACGTATTGCCAGTGAGAAAAAAGTAGTAGATAGCGAATTAAAAATAAAAAACTTCCTGGAGGCATTACCGGTGGGGGTTTATATTGTAGATGAATACGGCAAACCAGACTATTCGAATAAAAAAGCTATTGAAATTTTAGGGCAGGGAATTTCTCCCGAACTAGAAAAAATGGATGTTAATGAAATTTATGTAGCCTACAAAGCAGGAACAGACACACAATATCCAATTGAAGAAATACCGGTTTTAAGAGCGTTGAGAGGTGAGAAAAACATTGAAATAGATGATATAGAAATCGCCAAGGGAAGTGAACGTCTGCCATTGCGCGTAAATGCAAGTCCTATCATTGACAGCAGTGGAAAAATAAAATATGCGATAGCCATATTGGAAGACATTACCGAGAACAGAAAAAACCAGCTGGCACTGAAAACCAAAACAGCACAGCTTGTAGAAGCACAGCGGGTAGGTAACATCGGAAGCTGGGAATGGGATTTCATCAACAACAAAATGGTAAGATCAGATGAGATGTATAGAATTTATGGTGTTGGAACAGAAGCCGCTGGTGATATAATTTATTCACAGCTTGTTCATCCGGACGATCGTGCTTATGTCGACAAAGTAGTGGAAAAATCAATAAGCGATCATTTGCCATTTAACATTTATTTCAGAATTATCCGGCCTGATGGTGAGGAACGTGTATTGAACTCGAAAGGTAAGATTGATATTAATGAGAAAGGACAGGCTTTCCGACTTGTAGGTACAACACAGGATGTAACAGATGCAAAAAAGGCAGAACAAGAATTAATGAAAGCAAAACAAATCGCAGAACAATCGCTTGTCCTAAAAGAAACATTTTTGGCAAATATGAGTCATGAGATACGAACACCCATGAATGCCATTATAGGATTTACCGATATCTTAATAAAAAGAAATTTACAACCCCAGGAAAAAGAATATGTACAAATCATCAAAAATTCTGGTGAGAATCTGTTAAGGATCATCAATGATATTTTGGATATTTCTAAAATTGAGGCAGATATGATTGTGTTTGAAGAGCACCCTTTAAGCATAAAAGAAATATTCAAATCATTACAAATAATGATGTTGCAAAAGGCAACAGAAAAAAGCTTATCGCTTGAATATAAAGCAGATGCCAATGTTCCGGATGTTCTATTGGGTGATCCAACACGTGTGACGCAGATTTTAATTAACCTCACCGGTAACTCTATAAAATTTACAAAGAGCGGAAAAGTGGAAATCAGTGCGAAAGTAATTAAGGATGAAAATGAAAAAAGCATTGTGCAATTTATCGTTAGCGATACTGGAATAGGAATACCGGAAGATAAACTGAACAGTATTTTTGAACGTTTCAAACAAGCCGAGGATCATACGACAAGAAATTATGGCGGGACAGGGCTAGGGCTAAGCATCGCAAAACAACTGGTAGAGTTGCAAGGCGGACAAATGAGTATTACCAGTAAAGTAGATCATGGAACACAGGTTACCTTTACCTTACCACTGAAAAAAACCAAAGATCTGTATACAGTGAAACCGGTTGAAGAAGAACGAAAATTTGACCCGGAAGAATTAAAAAAACTAAAGATATTACTTGCGGAAGATAATCCGATAAATGTAAAGTTGGTTTTAAGCTTGTTTGAAGATTATCAAATACAAGCAGATGTGGCGGAAAATGGAAAAGAAGCGGTAGAGCTGGTCAAAAACAATTATTATGACCTGGTACTTATGGATATGGAAATGCCTGAAATGAATGGATATGAAGCAACAACAGAAATCCGGGAAGTGTTAAAAAACAAGCTGCCTATTATAGCCATGACAGCACATGCCATGGCCGGAGAAAGAGAAAAATGTTTCAAACTGGGTATGCATGATTACATTTCAAAACCCATCAATGCCAATTTGCTTTTTGAAAAAATCTACAATGCGACAGAATTTGTTAAAAAATGGAATAAAAGTTCCAAAAAAGTGATCAATTTAGAATATCTCATTAATATTATGAGTGGAAAAAAGGAATTAATAAGAGAAACAATTGAAATTTTTGTAAAACAGGCAAATGAAGATTTACCGATCATTAATGCAGCGATTGATAAAGATGATTTTTTGACAGTGAAACGATTTGCACACAGGATGAAATCAACAATCACCATGATGGGAATCAATTCACTTACCCCCGTGCTGGAAGAGATGGAGGTATTGGGAAACCAAAAGGACAATATGGAAAGAATAAAAGAATTAAATGAAAAATTAAACACCACCTATACGCAGGCACTTGAAGAAATTAAAATTGAGAAATTAAAATATAATTAAGTATTTTCACATTAAATATTAAGTCATATGAATTTTCTAAAGAAACTCATCAAACGATCGGCTTTAAAAACGAAGATTATTTTTATTGTTGAAGATAATCCGGCTTATGCAAAAACATTAGAGGCTTTTTTAAAAAATAAATTTCCGGATGTAAAAGAAATCAGATTATTTCCGGTGGGAGAGGTTTGTTTAATGGAGCTGCATAGAAACCCAAGTGTAATTGTTATTGACTACTTCCTGGATACAAAATATGCTGATGCAGAGACTGGTTTGGAGATTATTAAAAAGATAAAAGCACAAAAGCCTGCAACAAACATTATCATTTTGAGTTCTCAAAAAGGATTGGATGTAACGCATGAAGCTATTAAAAAATACGATTGCAGTTATGTAACCAAAGATGAAAAGGCATTTGGCAAAGTAGAAGCATTGATTAAGCAAATCTGGTAAGCTTCAATCTTCAAAATGTAAATGTGTATAGTCTGCGACAACCGTTTCCAGAAAAATCCGATAAGCCATCGTTGACTCAATACCCATTGTTTTCTTTGTTTTTGCAACCAGCTTATGAATCATGGTATCATTCGGATTCTTTTGATCAAATTGCAACACCTCTTTTATAATAGAAATATCATGATCAGTTAAATTTGAAACCTCTTTAAATGTGATGGCATAATCCTTTTGTATAGTTGTCAGAATTGTATCTTCAATAGTTGCTTTGTTTTTAAGTTTAACCACCGTTGTACCAGCAGCAATATCTCCGATACGTTGTCCTTTACCATTGATAATAACTGTAATTAAAGCAATCAATCCGAATAAAAAAAGGAGATCCACCAATCGTATTAGCCATCGTAACAAATAGTCTACAAACTTGGCCTGGTTTCCATCCAGTTTTACAACCTGTATCTTCATTACCATTTTGCCGAAAGATTTACCATGAAAGAAGGTTTCGCAGATCAAGCTGTAAAACATGACTGGTAAAAAAAATGCGATTACCCCCAACCCTCCATCGATTCCCGTCAGATTCATAATAAAACCAATGATAGCAGAGTATACGGATAAAATCAAAACATCAATTAATGTAGCTAAAATCCGGTCGCCGACACTTGCTAATTGAAACTCAATAACAATATTCTGGGTAGTTTGTATTTTAACTTTATCCATGCTGCAACACTATATGACACAAAAATAGCCTATTTTACGGACTTTTGTCAAATAGGTTAGAATCGTTTTTTTTTATAAATTTACGGGAGTATATTAAGTCCACTAAAAACGTGAAAGAAATTATTTTTTTAAAGCAAAATGCTGATCGATGGAAACAGTTTGAATTGCTTCTTTCACCAGAAAACAAATCCAATCCCGATCAAATAGCCGATTTGTTTATTCAGCTGACTGATGATTTATCCTATGCCCGCACCAATTATCCAAAATCGAAAACAACTCAATACCTGAATGAGCTTGCGGGTAAAGCGCACCAACTCATTTATAAAAATAAGAAGGAAAAGACGAACCGTATTCTGACATTTTGGAAATATGAGTTGCCGAAAACATTTAAAAAGTCGAACAGGCAACTATTGATTTCCTTTACTATTTTTATGATTGCTGTATTGATTGGAGTATTCTCAACAGCCTATAATGAAAATTTTGTAAGAATTATTTTAGGAGACTCTTATGTAAATCAAACCCTAGATAATATAGATAAGGGGGACCCCATGGCTATTTATAAAAGTGCGGGTTCAACAGAAATGTTTTTTGCAATTACAATAAATAATATCAGGGTATCCTTTATTTGTTTTGTAGCTGGTTTGTTGTTTTCAGTTGGAACAGGTTATTTTCTTTTTAAAAATGGCATTATGCTCGGGGCATTCCAATATTTTTTTTACACGAAGGGCCTACTTATTCAATCGATGCTGGTCATTTGGATACATGGTACTTTGGAGATTTCAGCAATCATCATTGCTGGTGCAGGAGGGTTAACGATGGGGAATAGCTTTTTGTTTCCGGGTACTTACTCCAGGATGCATTCATTTGCAACTGGTGCAAAACAGGGTGTTAAAATCCTGGTAGGGTTGGTTCCTATATTTATTGTAGCCGGGTTTCTGGAGTCATTTGTGACACGGCATACGGAAATGCCACTTTGGTTAAGCCTGTTCATTATACTGACATCGCTTTTTTTTATCATCGGATATTTTATTGTATACCCTTATTATCTTAACAAACCAACAAATCAAATAAGCCATGGATCAAGAGAGAATTAATTTTAACGTGGTTAGAGATTTTAGTGAGTTGTTCAATACAACTGTAAAATTTTTTAGACAAAATTTTAAACACTTTTTTCAATCCATTATTTTTATTGCTGGCCCACTGGTATTGATTGCAGCAATTTCTATGGCAGGTTATCAGTATGCTATGCTAAGCTCACCTCCGGTTACCAGATTGGGTTTTGGAAGAGCAGAATATATGAATGCGCTATTTCAGCGCTTTGGATGGAGCTTTGCCGTTTACATATTTTTCAGCATTACCAGCAACCTGGTTTTGATTACGACGGTTTATTCCTATATGCTGGTATATGCGGCAAATGGACCTAAAAACTTTGGTGTTGCCGAAGTTAGAAAAGCCGTGTGGCAAAATATAGGAAGAACAGTCAAAGGTTTTTTTGCATTGGTTCTTTTGTTTTTTGGGATATGTCTGGTAATAGGAATTATTGCTGCAATTTTGGGAGGAGTGGGATTGCAAGTACTTATTGTATTTCTGTTTCTGGGATTACTTCTTGTGTCACCTCCGTTTGTCTGGCAATTTTCTACTTTTTATTTGGTTAAAATGAAAGATGATGTTTCTTCTTTTGATGCGATGGCAAAAACAAGAGAGGTGATGCGTGGAAGTTTTTTTTCAACCTGGCTGTATATTGTTGTGGTGTTTATAGCACTCATCGTCATTTCAATAGCATTTAGTATACCTCAAACGGTTTGTCAGGTAGTATTTGGAATTGGTCAAGTTGAAGGAATGATGTCAGTGACAATGATAATTACAATGATCACTCAATTTTTTGTCATTCTGATTTATGGTATCTTTTATTTCATGTGTGGGCTGCATTATTATAGTTTAGCTGAAAAGAAAGATGGTACATCGTTGATTGACCGTATAGATGAAATTGGAAACACACCCACACCAGATGTTGAACAGCATTATTAAAAAGCAAGCATGAATAAAGTTCTCCTCTTTCTTTTGTGCTTTGTTTGGTCGTTTTCTTATTCCTCCAATGATACGCTGAAAATAAAACAGAAGATCAATTATGATTCTTCGCGAGTAACTGTTTCAAAAATACCACCCGAGGTTATTCAAAAGTATCTGCAAGATCCCGAGTATGGATATGTTAAGCAAAGCACCCCTCCGAAATCATTATGGCAGCAATTTTTAGACTGGTTTTGGCGATCAGTGGGTGATCTGTTTAATACAAAAGCAGGTGATTATAGTATTACAATTATTAAAATCGCCGTGTGTATTGCAATCATCGTATTAATCATCCGGTTATTATTTAAAAATAATAGTAGTGTACGATCCATTTTTTATGGTAATAGTGCAAGTGCTCCATTATTTAATGAAATAAATGAGGACATTCATGAGATTGATTTTGATAAACGTATCAGTGAAGAATTAGCGAAGAACGACTTTAGAAAAGCCATTCGTTTTCTTTTTTTAAAGTTGATCAAAGAGTTGAATAATCAAAAGTTGATCAATTGGCAATTGGATAAAACAAATGCGGATTATTACAGAGAACTCAGAAATACAAATTATGGGAAAGATTTTAAAGAACTGAGCAGATTATACGAATATGTTTGGTATGGGGATTTTAAATTGGATGAACCTCATTATAAAACCATTATTCAACGATTCAATCAATTTAAAATATCAAGGAACAGGTAATGAAGAAAAATAGAAGAACCATTATTTTTCTGATTATCTGTTTTGTGGTACTGTTTATACTTCAATACAGTGCACCGAAACCAATTGATTGGAGACCCACCTACAAATACAATGATAAAATACCATATGGAGTGGAAGCACTCTATAAAACACTTCCCTTATTGTTCCCGAAACAAGCTATTAAAAATGCGGATGTTCCCATATATAACACATTGGTTAATCAATCGATGACCAATACGAGTTACATCATCATCAACCAGCAGTTTGATCCGGATAAGCTGGGCGTTCAGCACTTATTGAATTTTGTAAAGAATGGAAATACAGCTTTCATTGCTGCTAATTATTTTGGTGATCTCTTTAGAGATACCTTGAAATTTGATACTTCTATATTGTTTGGAGTACCAATAAAGAAAGACTCGTTGAAAGTAAAATTTTCATGGCAGGAAAGCATCAACCTGAATTTTTACAATCCTTTATTAAAAAGTAAAAATGGATACACCATTGAAATACTTTCAAACACATATTTTTCTTCATTTGATACGGCGAATGTAGAGATTATTGGAAATGTAAATCAGAAGGAAGTAAATTTTATCAAAATTCATTTTGGGAAAGGCGACTTCTTTATCCTTACTTCTCCAGAAGCATTTATTAATTACAATTTTGTAAACCAAGAAAATTCTGAATATGTAAGCAAAGCGCTTAGCTATGTTCCCAAACAAAAAATTATTTGGGATGAATATTATAAAATGAAAACTGTAAAAGAACAGGATGAGGTATCCGTTATTATGAGCAAATCACCTCTTGCCACGGCTTACTACTTGTTGATAGGATCTATTTTACTGCTTATGTTGATAGGAATAAAAAGAAAGCAACGCATTATACCCGTTATAGAACCATTTAGAAATACCACCTTGGATTTTGTAAATACAATAGGAACCTTGTACTATCAAAACGGAACACATAAAGATATTGCAGTAAAACAAATCAATCACTTTCTTTCTTTTATTCATACTACATTTAGAGTAGATATAGGCGTATTTGATACACCTATGATTACTAAAGTGGCAAACCGTTCAGGGGTTGAAGCGGAAAAAATCAGCAGGTTGTTCAATTTAATTACCACTTTAAAAGCCAAACAAACAATTAATGAGCATGAATTGTTGCAACTTAATTTAATGATAGAAGATTTTTATAAACAAAACAAACGGTAGTCAAACAAACAAACAATGGAAGAGCAAACTTTTTCAAATCGTGTAGACCTTGCGGGTTTACAAAAATCAGTAGAAGATATTAAAACAGAAATCAGTAAAATCATTGTCGGGCAAGAACAAATGATAGAGTTATTGATTGCTTCCATATTGGCCAATGGGCATGTGCTTATAGAAGGTGTTCCAGGTGTAGCCAAAACATTAACGGCCAAATTGCTTTCAAAAACATTAGCCGTTGAATTTTCACGTATTCAATTCACGCCTGATTTAATGCCATCCGACATTATTGGAACAAGTATTTTCAATTTAAAAACATCCGAATTTGAATACAAGAAAGGCCCCTTGTTTTCCAATGTTGTGTTAATTGATGAGATTAACAGAGCCCCGGCAAAAACACAATCCGCTTTGTTTGAAGCGATGGAAGAGCGTCAAATAACTGTTGATGGAAAGACCTATCCACTGGCACCTCCTTTTATTGTTATCGCAACACAAAACCCGGTTGAACAAGAAGGAACTTACCGCTTGCCGGAAGCACAGCTCGACCGCTTCCTGGTGAAAATACAAGTGGATTACCCGTCTCTGGAAGAAGAAACAAAATTGCTTACGGAGTTTCATGCGCGAAAAAACACAATTGATCTGGGGTCGATCAACACCATTTTAAATGCAAGCAAAGTAGAAGAATATAGAAATGCCGTAAGCGTTGTTCACATCGAAAGCAACCTGATTGCTTATATTGTGAAGCTAGTTCATCAAACAAGAGAATCATCAGCGCTTTACCTGGGAGCGTCTCCTCGTGCATCGATTGCCATACTATCAATGTCAAAAGCAATTGCTGCGATGCATGGTAGAGACTTTGTTAACCCGGATGATATCAAAAGTGTGATTGCTGCTGTATTAAGACACCGGGTGATTCTAACACCTGAGAAAGAGATGGAAGGAATTACAACTAATGATGTTATCAAACAATTGATTGAACAAGTAGAAGTGCCACGATAGATGAAAGCTTTTTTTAAGTCCATCTTTTTATTAAACCGTATTTATTATGCAATAAGTATTGAACTGTTATTGCTGATAATAGGATTTTTTGTGCCATGGGTGTATATTCTATCACAGTATCTATTATTGGCGCTTGGGCTGTTTGTGCTGACTGATATTTTAATTCTATACAGAAATAAAAATGGATTTACGGCGGGAAGAGAAACAACCGATAAGTTATCGAATGGAGATGTGAATCCGATTTATATCAATTTAAAAAATAACTATTTATTTGAAACAGCTGTTGTCGTTATTGATGAATTACCTTTTCAGTTTCAGATACGCGACCTACAATTTCAATTAAAACTTAAAAGTGGAGAGGCGAAAAAACTGTCCTATGATGTTCGTCCGGTGAAGCGCGGCGAGTATTCATTTGGAGGTGTTAATGTGTTTGTGAGCAGCCCGATTGGATTAATTCAAAAGCGGTACACCTTTTCAAATGAAATGAATGTACCGGTTTATCCTTCCTTTATTCAAATGCGGAAATATGAATTGCTGGCTATTTCCAATCAATTAATGTTAAGTGGAATAAAAAAGATTCGTAAAATAGGAAGCAATGCGGAGTTTGATCAGGTAAAAGAATATGTACAAGGCGATGAATACCGCAAAATAAACTGGAAAGCAACGGCACGTAAAAACAGGCTTATGGTTAACCAGTACCAGGATGAGAAATCCCAGGCCGTGTATAGTGTAATAGATATGGGGCGTGTGATGAAAATGCCATTTGAGGAACTAAGCCTTCTGGATTATGCCATCAACGCGAGTTTGGTTATATCTAATATCGCATTGCTCAAACAAGACAGAGCTGGTATTATTACGTTTTCGCATAAGGTTCAATCTGTTTTGCCTGCAGAACGTAGAAATGCTCAAATGCATAAAATACTGGAACTGCTTTACAATCAAAAAACAGCTTATTTGGAAAGTGATTTTGAGCGTTTATACATCCAGGTAAAAAGAACGGTTCCACATCGTAGTCTACTATTATTGTATACCAATTTTGAAAGCCTAACCGCCATGCAACGGCAATTAAATTATTTGCGACGACTGGCAAAAGATCATTTATTGGTAGTCATATTTTTTGAAAATACAGAATTAGTTGAGTTTGCAAGTAAGAACGCAGACACAACAGAAGAGATTTACAATAAAGTAGTTGCTGAAAAATTCGTTTATGAAAAACGGATAATTGTCAGGGAACTGGAGAAATATGGCATTCATAGTATCCTAACGAGTCCCCAAAAGCTTTCGATAAACACAATTAATAAGTATATGGAGCTAAAAGCCAGGGGTTTGATTTGATTAGTGAGAAATATTTTCTACATTTGTAAGCTGCTATCTAACAGTAGCTCTTTGATTTACCTTTCTTTTTAGTATGGAAAAAGCAGTTCGGTCTGCGTTAAAGAAGTTGGTGATTATAATAAAATGATGAATTAACGCATTGACAGTGCTTTTGAATAGTTTAAAATTTTGGGTAATGAAATTGAAATTTATTTGTCTGCTTTTACTGAGCTGTATTTTTCAATATGGCTTTTCTCAGGTAACTTGTGTTTACGGTAGTTATTCCGGTACAGGAAGTACATTAAACATCACCGGAATTGGATTTACACCTGCAGCTGTTATTATAAAGGGCGGTTCCAACGGAGCTTATATAAAGTCTTCTACGATGACAGGCAGCAACTCTCGCTTATGGGCCAATAATGGAGGTTTTGTAACCAATGCCATCACAGCATTTAACGCAGATGGTTTCACGGTAGGAAGTATTACCGGAGTAAATGCAGTGGGTACGACGTATTATTTTGTGGCTTTTTCTGCTTCTTTCCCTGGTTTAAGAACGGGTTCTTACAGTGGAAATGGAAGTTCTCCACGTGATATTGCTTATCCTTCAAGTGCTACAGGTCAGGGCTTGTTTACAATCGTTATTCCCGCTACTTCAGGTGGCGGTGGTGTAATTGCAGTAGACGGAACAACTGCGCATTATGGAATGAATTCATCCAGTGGAACCGGTAGTGGAAATCAAACTGGGGGACTTCCATCAAGTGGAATACAGGTTTACAGTAATTTTAATTCATCCGGAGTGACCTATCATTACATCTCCTTTATAAATTCAACAGGGGTATCAAATGGAAATTCCTACGCTGGGAATGGCAGCGATAATCGTAACTATACCGGTTTGGGTTTTAATCCTATGGCCGCTTTTATTTACAAGGCTGGTGATTCTGATGTGCAATGGAAGAACAATAAAATTTCAACGGATAATACCATGTTTTTTACTGCCATTGCAAGTGGTAGTAATCGCATTCAATCATTTATCACCAATGGTTTCCAGTTGGGGAATGATGCGGATGTAAATGCTTCTGGTAGCACTTATTATTATATGGGTGTTGGTGGAGCCGCGGTGTCTACACTTCCGATAGAATTATTTCATTTTGGTGTTCAGTGTGCTTCTGATAAACATTCTGTAAATGTTCATTGGACAACAGCTTCGGAAACAAACAACGATTATTTTACAATTGAAAGAAGTACAGATGGCGCTACGTTTACAACCATTGGAACCGTAAAAGGGGCAGGTAATTCTATTCAATCAATTGACTATTTATTTACAGATAATGAACCTACATCCGGTGTGAATTACTACCGTTTGAAACAAACGGATTTTGATGGAAAATGTAAAACATTTAACGTGATAGCAAAAAATTGTGAGAATGATGACGACGCAAACTTTGAATTGACTATACAAGAAAACCCCGTGAAAGAGGCGAATGTGGTTTACAATTTAAATTACAATCACGATGGATTGGTGACCATGCATTTATACAATAGCCTGGGTCAGGAAGTGGATCAACAAGTATTTTATCACCGCAGTGGGTTCAACACCTACTACCACGATTTGCCTTCCATAGCTCCAGGCATCTATATGCTTTCTATTTCAGACGGAACAAAAAAGCAAACCGTAAAATTAGTAAAACAATAAAAAGAATTATCGCCATAAAAAAAGACTCCACTTATGGAGTCTTTTTTATTAGCAGTTGTTCATAACAACTGTTCCTTAGATAGCATCTAGAGAGAGGCTTATACTATTATAACACACATTGGTAACAGTGTCACGATCTCACTTAATAAATTCAAATTTATTTCCGTCAAACAGGCCGAGGTCACTTAATTTGATGGAAGGAATAACTAACAGCGCCATAAACGATAATGACATGTAAGGGGAGAGAAGCTTGGATCCCATTTCCTTTGCCATTTGATCAAGCTCCGTGTAATCTTTTGCAATTGCGTATCCATCACCAGAACTCATTAAACCGGCAATAGGAAGCGGAATGACTTTACTCTTCTTTTTATTTATTGCAGAAAGACCTCCCTTGTGTTGGACAATTAAATTAATGGCTTCTGTGATAGAGTCGTCATCCACACCAACAGCAATGATGTTGTGTGAATCATGCGCTACGGATGAAGCAAGAGCACCTTCTTTCAATTGAAAGTTCTTTATGAATGCAATGGCAGGTTTAGCATAGTTGTACCGGTTAATCACAACAATTTTCAAGAGATCTTTTGTTATATCAGAAACATTCAGACCACCTGAAACGGTAGGAGCAAGATCCAATCGATTTGTGATCAACTCTCCATCCACAACCTCAATCACCGGTATTTGATCACTTGTATTCAGTATTTCCAATTCCCTGGGATTGATTGGAGATAGATGAAAGTTGTTGATAGGAGTGCATGCAACAGAGCGTAGATTGGACTTACCCTTTTCAGCAACCAATTCACCATTGATAAATGTTTTTAAAATGGTAAAATCAGTGGGGTTATCAATAACAATAAAATCAGCTTTGTCGCCTTCGCGGAGTAAACCTACATCTAATTTGTAATGTTGAACAGGATTGTAACAGGCTAGTTGAAGCAATTTGAATAAATCGATGTTCTTTTTCAGTGCACGTTTAATAAGGCTGTTAATGTGCCCATCTACGAGGCTATCCGGATGTTTATCATCGGAACAAAACATCATGGATTCAAAATGCTGCGGAATCAAATTGACCAATGCTTCAAAATTTTTAGCAGCACTTCCCTCACGAATCAGGATCTTCATACCCTGTTGTAACTTACCCAACGCCTCTTTTTCAGTAAAGCATTCATGATCGGTACTGATACCGGCGGCTATGTAGTTGGCAGCATCTTGACCCATTAGTCCAGGTGCAT
>DASRRA010000307.1:0-5254 GCA_035696085.1 Bacteroidia bacterium
TTATTAGCATTGCCAGTGGTTATACGTACAACAGAGGAAGCACTAAAAGCAGTAGATGATACATTCCGTCATGCAAGTTTGGGATTGGGGGCTTCCAAATGGCAAACCACCAGCAAAGTTGTGTTACCGATTGCATTTCCAAATATCATAACCGGTTTGATTCTGTCTATTGGTAGGGTGTCTGGAGAGACAGCACCAATTTTATTTACAGTCGCATCTTATTTTTTACCAAAATTACCAACCAGTATTTTTGATCAGGCGATGGTGTTGCCTTACCACTTGTTTGTGATTTCAACAAGCGGGACAGATATTGAAGCAACACGCCCGTTGGCGTATGGAACCGCATTAGTATTAATTATCATTGTATTGATTGCAAATTTAACAGCCAACATACTCCGGAAATATTTTGGTAAGAAAGTGAAGATGCAATAAGTAATCGCATAAACAGGAAAATTAAATGTATAAGATCGAATCAAAAAATGTTGACTTTTTTTATGGAAGCACACAAGCTTTAAAAAACATCAACATCTCTATTAAACCAAATACGGTTACCGCGTTGATCGGACCATCCGGTTGCGGCAAATCAACGTATTTGCGTTTGTTCAATAGAATGAATGACTTAATAGATGGGACAAGAATTGAAGGAAGCATTTGCATCGATGGTGAAAATATTTATGCAAAAGGTGTGAATGTAGACAGCCTGCGTAAAAAGGTAGGAATGGTATTTCAGAAACCCAATCCATTTCCAAAAACAATTTTTGAAAATGTAGCCTATGGTCTGCGTGTAAACGGAATATCCGATAAAAAATTTATTGAAGAAAGAGTCGAGACTTCCATTAAACAAGTTGCATTGTGGGAAGAGGTGAAAGATAAATTGAAGAAATCAGCCTTTGCACTTTCCGGTGGTCAACAGCAACGTTTGTGTATTGCACGCGCATTGGCCATACAACCATCTATAATACTCATGGATGAACCAACTTCAGCATTGGATCCTATCTCAACATCCAAAGTGGAAGAGTTGATTTATGAATTGAAAACAAAATACACCATTGTGATTGTAACACATAATATGCAGCAGGCAGGACGTGTTAGTGATACTACAGCCTTCTTTTACATGGGTGAATTGATTGAGCACGATAATACAAAGATCATTTTTACAAATCCAAAGATTGAACGGACTCAGAATTATATAACCGGAAGATTTGGTTAAACAAATGGAATGGGTATACTTTTGTGTACCTTTAGAACAACAAGAAGTTTTTAACAGTACAAATAATTTTAATCAGTAAAAAGATGTCACATTTAGATATAGAGCTACAACAGTTAAAAACGGAAAGCATTAAGATGTGGTCGCTCGTTAACTTACAATTGCGTAAAGGAAAAGAAGCATTGTTAAAGATTGACAAAGATCTGGCAAGAGAGGTGATATTGAGTGAAAGACGTGTCAATGCGTATGAATTGAAACTGGATCGCGATTGCGAAAATATATTTGCTTTGTTTAATCCGGTTGCAGTTGATTTGCGCTTTGTACTAGCGGTTTTGAAAATCAACAGTAACCTGGAACGTACGGGGGATATTGTTGAAGGTATTGCGCGCTTTGTATTAAATGTAGACAACACATTTGATAAGAAATTGCTGGAATTAACGCGTGTGGTTGAAATGTATACTGCCGCCAATAATATGATGGAAAGTGTATTGGAAGCATTTGAAAAGGAAGATACGGCACTTGCTCGCAAAATATTTAAAGAGGATGAACTACTGGATGATATCAATATCAAGGCAAATGCAATTGTTGCACAGTATGTTCATAACCAGCCGCAAGATGTAGTAGAAAGCGCATTATACCTGTTGTCAATCATTCGTAAACTGGAACGGGTAGGTGACCAGGCAAAAAATATGGCGGAAGAAATCATTTTCTACATTGAAGCAAAAGTGTTGAAACACCGCTCAAAAGTTGAAAAATCAGAGTAACCTGTCAGGTTGCGCCTCTCAAATCCTATATCAATACTTTATATGCCTAATCTCTTCTCCCCACTAAAAATCCGAAGCATTGAATTTAAAAACAGGATCATTGTTTCCCCCATGTGTCAATATTCTAGCAAAGATGGTTTTGCAAACGATTGGCACCTCGTACATCTGGGAGCAAGAGCTGTTGGAGGAGCTGCGTTAGTGATTACAGAAGCAGCAGCTGTTTCTCCGGAAGGAAGAATTTCGCCATCGGATTTAGGTATTTGGTCGGATGAGCATATCCCTTTTTTAAAACGCATCACCACATTTATTGAAGAACAAGGTTCCATTGCCGGTATGCAACTGGCACATGCGGGAAGAAAAGCGAGTCATACCCCACCTTGGACCGGAGGTAAAGTTGTTTCCGAACAGGATGGTGGCTGGCAAACAGTAGCACCCAGTGCCTTGGCTTTTTCAGAAGGAGAGCCTGTTCCGCAGGAGCTTTCAATAGAGGAAATCAAAACAATTGTAAACGATTTTAAAAGAGCAGCAGCACGTGCCTTAAAAGCAGGTTTTAAAGTAATAGAGTTGCATGCTGCTCACGGATATTTAGTACACGAATTTTTATCACCGTATAGCAACAAGCGTACAGATAAATACGGAGGTTCTTTTGAGAATAGAATATCCTTTTTGTTGGAACTGATAGCTGCTGTGCGAGAAGTATGGCCCTTGGAATTACCTTTATTTGTGCGTATTTCAGCAACGGAATGGACCGAAGGTTTTTGGACAGAAAATGATTCCATAAAACTGGCTGCTATCTTAAAAGAAAAAACAGTTGATTTGATTGATTGTTCAACCGGCGGAAATATACCGCACGTGAAAATTCCATTGGTACCTCTATACCAGGTACCTTTTGCAGAACAAGTAAAAAAGCAAAGCGGTTTGTTGACCGGGGCTGTAGGATTAATTACTACGCCACATGAAGCAAATGAAATTATTGAAACCGGGAAGGCCGATGTTGTTTTATTGGCAAGAGAGCTCCTGCGTGACCCTTATTTTCCGTTGAGAGCGGCACATGAGCTCAATATGGAGATCAGCTGGCCAAAACAGTACGAACGGGCCAGGAAAAAGAAATAGCAATGCTCATTTTTTATCCCTAACTTTATAACTCCTTTTTACCCGAACCCTTGTATTATCAAGGGAATTATTCGTCTTTGTTAACATTTACTTAATTTTGTATTAACACACAGGTGATGGTATAACATCAATTTTGCATAGAATTAAAAGAGACAAAATAATGGATATAGATGCAGGCAAAAACAAAATTTTATTAGTTGATGACGAAGCGGATATTTTAGAGTTCCTGAGTTACAACCTTAAAAAAGAAGGTTATCGTGTATTTACTGCGAATAACGGAAAAGAAGCGGTAACTGTTGCGAAGAAAGAAAATCCAGATGTGATCATCCTAGATGTTATGATGCCGGATATGGACGGAATAGAAACGTGTCGTGAAATTAGAGATCTACCAGGGTTAAAGGATGTCATGATCGCTTTTCTGACGGCCAGAAATGAAGATTACTCTCAAATTGCAGGCTTTGAAGTAGGTGCCGATGATTACATCAATAAGCCTATTAAACCACGTGTATTGATTAGCCGAATCAAAGCATTGTTAAGACGAAGCGGAACCTCGGAGTCAAATGCAGTAGAGAAAGTAGAAATGGGAGGAATCAAGATTGACAGAGAGCGTTATCTAATTGTACAGGATGGTAATGAAATCAATCTGCCAAAAAAGGAATTCGAATTGCTTGCGTTGTTAGCCTCTAAACCAGGAAAAGTATTTACACGTGAAAGTATTTTGGATAAAGTATGGGGTGGAGAAGTGGTTGTGGGCGACCGTACCATTGATGTGCATATCCGTAAATTACGTGAAAAATTGGGAGAAGATTTTATCAGAACAGTGAAGGGTATAGGCTATAAATTTGAATTTTAAATCTTTTACTAAAAGAATTTATACACGAAATAAAATTCGTTATCTTGTTTGTGGTTTGAACAAGAATACCTGTATATGAAATCCACGTCACCTAAATTTTTATTAGCTGCTATTGCGTTGATACTTGCCATTGTTTTATCGGCAGGTATTTTTATTTTTTGTGATGTACAAAATATTTCCAGCTGGAAACTGGCAGGTATTACATTCGCGATCTCTCTTATCACCTCCATCTTCCTCTTTTTCTTCATTGATACGCGCATTCTTAAAAAGATAAATCAATTGTCGCTAACAGTTAAAAATTTCCGTACACAAGGAGAATCTACGTTAATAGTGGATGAACACAATGGAGGATACGAAATTGAAAATTTAAGAAAAGAAATTTTAGCCTGGGCGGATGATCGCAAAGATGAAATTGAACGATTAAAAAAATTGGAAGTTTATCGCAAGGAATTTTTAGGAAACGTATCACATGAATTAAAAACACCCATTTTCAATATCCAGGGATATGTGCTTACTTTGTTGGAAGGAGGATTGGAAGATGAGACCATCAACAGAGATTATTTAGCAAGAGCTGAACGCAGCATTGACAGGATGATTACAATTGTGGATGACTTGGAAGCTATATCCCAACTGGAAACAGGAGAGTTGCAACTGGAGCCGGAACGTTTTGATATTGTTGCATTAAGTAAAGATATCCTGGAAGCTCAGGAAATGAAAGCAACCGGAAAAGGAATTATGTTATCAATTGACAGTGATGTGAAATCATTGTTTGTGTATGCAGATCGATTCCGCATCCGGCAAGTGCTTACCAACCTGGTGGTAAATTCCATAAAGTATGGAAAGGAATACGGTGAAACAAAAATTCATTTCTACGATAATAATGATGTTGTTCAAATTGAGGTCAATGATAACGGAATAGGGGTCGCTCCTCAGCATATCCCCCGTTTGTTCGAACGATTCTATCGTGTAGATAAAAGCAGATCCAGGGAACAAGGTGGTACAGGCTTGGGTTTAGCAATTGTGAAGCACATCATAGAAGCCCACGACCAAACAATTACCGCATCTAGCACCGAAGGCGTTGGAACAACGTTCACTTTTACCCTGGCAAAGGGTTAATTGCCGTCATTTGTAACCACTCATACGTGGAATACCACATGTTTTAAAACAGTCCGTAAAAAAATCCCCACTTTCTGGCACCATCATCTTAAAATTTTGTAATTTTCTACAACTCAATCATTTTCAGCTTAGCTTAAATCACTTCCTGCAATTACAATATATTTAGCTAAATACAATCGGCGGAAGCGATCAAAACGATCT
>DASRRA010000308.1:0-6390 GCA_035696085.1 Bacteroidia bacterium
TTGCTTTGCTTTGTGCATACGTTGCTATGAATTGACTAAGAATAAAACCAAAAAGAAGTATTATTTTTTTCATAAGGCTAATTTTAAAATATAATAGAAATTAAACCAGTTTAAGATATCGAAATGTACAATACTTAAAGACATCTTACAAATTAATATTTCGTAATAATAGAAACATTTTAAAGAAGGAAGAGTATAAAAATTGAGATTGATAAACGTTAAGATGTTTAAAATGAAAGGTACAAAATTTGACAAAGAATGAACATGAAAAATGCATCTTTTATTTTTTTGTTTTTAATCTCCCGTTTTGCTGTTGCACAAAATGATGCGGTGGCTTATTCCCGCGATTTTGAATTCAAAGAAGGGATTTATCTAACCATTGATCAATTTAAACAAAACCACCCTATCCCTATTTCTTCTATTGTTTCACCTATTCCAAAGTCAGAGCTTAATTTTTTAACCCAGGTATTGGAAAAGAAAGTATTTACCTTTAAAGATGAAACAGGGCAAGAGCAAAAGGTAGAGACTTCTTCCATTTGGGGGTATTGCCGAAACAGATCTGTTTTCCTGAATTTTAATAATACGTTTAACCGCCTCAATGTAATTGGCAGTTTATGTCATTTTACATCCGAAGTGCTTGTCATGAATTACCAGGATCCTACGTATTATGGCAGAGGAATCAATAATTCTTACCGGGAATTGAGGCAGTTTATATTGAATACACAATACAACAAAGTAACTGATTTTACGGTTTCATCCATGGAGGAGGCGCTGATAGATGATGCGGAGTTATCCGACCAGTTTGAAAAGTTAAAGAAAAAAGAAAAGACCAATTCCATCTTTATTTTTTTACGCAAATACAATGATAAACATCCGCTGTATTTGAGTGGTAATTAGTCTAACACTCTCTACGTCGCACTCACACTGACTTTATCCCCCGCTACGTAGCGGTACCCCTGGGGTCTTCGCTTTAACATAGCCCTTAATTGAATTGTCTGAAACACACCCGATTTTCAATAAAAATCCCCCTTATTTCCCCAGAAATTACGATATTTGCACTCTGAAAATTTTAATGCAGTAGTAATCATTTATAACATCTAGATATATGTCAGAAGGAAGACAAATTATTTTTTCCATGGTAAATGTAAGTCGCACATTACCAGCTGGAAAAACCATATTAAAAGATATTTATTTATCCTTTTATTATGGAGCAAAAATCGGGATCCTCGGATTGAACGGTTCCGGTAAATCCACCTTGTTAAAAATCATTGCTGGTATTGAAAAAAATTACCAGGGAGAAATTCACTTTTCTCCGGGCTATAGAATTGGAATGCTGGAGCAGGAGCCTCAGTTGGATGAAAAGAAAACAGTTATTGAAATTGTACGCGAAGGTGCAGCAGAACACGTTGCTATTCTAAAAGAATATGAAGAAGTAAACAACAAGTTTGCAGAAGAAATGACACCTGAGGAGATGGATAAACTAATCAACCGTCAGGCAAAATTGCAAGACTTAATTGATCAGCATGATCTATGGAATTTGGATAATCGCCTGGAGCAAGCAATGGAAGCATTGCGTTGCCCTGAAAGTGATGCATCGGTAAAAAATCTTTCCGGTGGTGAACGCAGACGTGTGGCCTTATGCCGCTTGTTGATTCAGGAGCCAGAAATTTTATTGCTGGATGAGCCTACCAACCACTTGGATGCTGAATCCGTTGATTGGTTAGAGCAACATTTAAAAAATTATAAAGGAACTGTTATCGCTGTTACCCATGACCGTTATTTCTTAGACAATGTAGCAGGCTGGATCCTGGAGTTGGACAGAGGAGAAGGTATTCCATGGAAAGGAAATTACTCAGAGTGGTTGGATCAAAAACAAAAACGTTTAGCACAAGAAGAAAAAACAGAGAGCAAACGTCAGAAAACATTGCAACGTGAGTTGGAGTGGGTTCGTCAAGGCGCAAAAGGCCGTCAGTCCAAATCAAAAGCCCGTTTACAGAATTATGAAAAGATGTTGGGTGAAGATGTAAAAGCAAAAGAAGAACGATTAGAGCTTTTCATTCCGAACGGACCACGTCTTGGAAATGAAGTAATTGAAGCCATTGATGTTTCCAAAGCTTTTGGTGACAGATTGTTGTATGAACATTTAAACTTTAAATTACCACCGGCTGGAATCGTTGGTATTATTGGACCAAACGGTGCAGGTAAAACGACCCTGTTCCGCATGATCATGAAACAAGAGACACCTGATCATGGTGAATTTAAAGTAGGTTCAACTGTAAAAATTGCATACGTGGATCAAAGCCATACGGAAGTAGATCCGAATAAAACCGTATTTGAAGTATTAACAGGCGGAACAGAAAATATTGAAATCGGCGGGCAAACAATGAACTCCCGTGCATATGTATCCAAGTTCAATTTCAATGGATCGGATCAGGGTAAAAAATGCGGGATCCTCTCCGGTGGAGAGCGCAACCGTTTGCACCTTGCCATGACCTTGAAAAAAGAAGCAAACGTATTGCTACTCGATGAGCCTACCAACGATTTGGATGTAAACACACTGCGTGCATTGGAAGAAGGTTTGGAGAACTTTGCAGGTTGTGCTGTAATCATTTCCCACGACCGCTGGTTCCTGGATCGCGTTTGTACGCACATCCTGGCTTTTGAAGGCGATTCACAAGTGTATTACTTTGAAGGCGGTTACTCCGAGTACGAAGAAAACAGAAAGAAACGATTGGGTAATGTAGAGCCGAAACGTGTACGTTACAAAAAATTAGCTGTGTAATGAAAAAATTAATCCTTGCCACCATAACAGGCGGAATTGTTGGTGCAGTCATCATCCTGTTCTTTATGTTTGTATTTGATGTAAACAAAAAGAAGAAGGAAGAAGGGTTGCGATTGATCACCAATGATTCAACTGAAAATACGAAAGAGCACAAAGCAAAAATGCTGGTGTATGGGGATTATAAAGATTTGGATAGCACCGATTACATGTTGATTCCCTTGGGTATGAAAACACTGGAAGGGGGTCAGAAACGGATAGGCTCTTCATCTATAAATGCTTCAACAACTGCTGCTGAGGAAGAAACTCCTGCCGGTGATTATGAAAGCTACAAATACAATTTTTATTCATTACAGTTTGAAAATTGCAACAACATTATTTTTTACAATAAAAAAACAGAAGAAACACATTTGTTGTTGCAAAAGCCGGCTATCATTTCCGAATTCTATTTTCCTTATCCGGATAAAAAATACAAATGGAAAAAATATTCTTTTTTATTACTTGGCATAAGAGAAGATGATAGCAATGCGGACGGCTATATCAATGATGAGGATGCCGAAAAAGTATATACGGCTGACCTTTCAGGGCAAAACATGATTCAGATAAATCCGGATAATACACAATTGATGGATTGGTATATCGATAGTACTACCAACAACATTTTACTAAAAGTAAGATACGATAGCAACAAGGATCAAAAATACAATGCGTATGATGACGTGGATATTTTGAAAACACAAATTAATAATTTTTCGAAAGGAAGCGCCATCATCAACCCTGAAATTAAAGAGAACATTCAGGGGATCTTGAATAAAATTAAATAAACCAGCAGACATTGAAACCAGGAATACCCTCAGGTACACGCGATTTTTCACCGGAGCAAATGGTGAAGCGTAATTATATTTTCGATACGATTAAAAAATCCTTTCAACGTTACGGATATTTGCCAATTGAAACACCAGCCATGGAGAATCTTTCCACGCTAATGGGAAAATATGGAGAAGAAGGGGATAAGTTGATTTTTAAGATTTTGAATAGCGGAGATTTTTTGACGAAAGTAGATGCAGCAATATTGCAGGAAGGTGATTCGAAAAAAGTGACCACTAAAATTTCCGAGAAAGCATTAAAATATGATTTAACAGTACCTTTTGCCCGTTACGTGGTGCAACACCAACACGAATTAACTTTTCCTTTTAAACGTTACCAGATACAACCCGTATGGAGAGCCGATCGTCCGCAAGCAGGACGCTATCGCGAGTTTTATCAATGCGATGCGGATGTAATTGGAAGTGACTCATTGATCAATGAAGTGGAATTGGTGCAATTGATTGATGATGTATTCACGCAATTGAAAGTACCTGTACTCATCAAAATCAACAACCGTAAGATATTAAGTGGTATTGCTGAAGTAATCGACGAGAAAGAAAAAATTGTCGCAATTACCGTTGCAATTGATAAGCTGGATAAGATCGGCGCAGAAGGTGTCAATAAGGAGTTAGAAGAAAACGGTATAAGTGCGGCTGCAATACAAAAACTGCAACCGTTGATCGAATTCAAAGGAAACACACAGGAAAAATTAAATTTCCTAAAACAATTATTAGCATCATCCGAGATTGGTTTGAAAGGTATTGAAGAGGTCATGTACATTTTTAACACTGTTGAAGCTTGCAAATTGGAAACTGCTGAATGTGAATTGGACATTACCCTTGCACGTGGATTGAATTATTACACAGGTGCCATCTTTGAAGTAAAGGCAAAAGTAGGGCAACTAACTTCCAGTATTACCGGTGGTGGTAGGTACGATGATTTAACCGGAATTTTCGGATTGAAGAATATGAGTGGTGTAGGCATTTCTTTCGGTGCTGATCGTATTTACGATGTATTGAATGAATTGAATTTATACCCTGAATCGGTTGCGGCTAGTACACAATTGTTGTTTGTTACATTCGGCGAAGCAGAACAAAACTATTGTTTGCCCCTGTTAACAAAAGTACGAAAAGCTGGTATCAACGCTGAAATTTACCCGGACGCAAAAGCCAAGATGAAAAAGCAAATGGGGTATGCCGATGATAAAAAAATTCCATTTGTGGTAATTGTGGGTGGTGATGAAATGCAAAGCGGACTGTTAACATTAAAAAATATGAAAACAGGAGAGCAGGAGAAACTAGTCATCGAAAAGATCATTCAGCTCACTGTCCCAGAGGCATCGAATGTGTATAGCAATCAATAACACGATAATTAATAGGACCCCGGTAGGGGTCGCATATTAATAGCATCGAATCAACCTATGAAATACCGACCCCGGAGGGGTCGAATCTTAATAACAACAACCTCAAAACCCTCAATAATAATTCTAATTAAATGTTTGCCATCTCTCTAAAACCTTTAGATTACAAAACAATTGAAGAAATATTCTCTTCAAACAAAAAGATTACGCTTTCCGAAGAAGCGAAAAATAGCATTCGACATTGCCGTGAATACCTTGATAAAAAAATGGCTTCCAACAAAGAAGCGATTTATGGTATCAATACCGGTTTTGGTTCTTTATGTAATGTAGTCATCCCGGATCAAGACCTGGAAAAATTACAGCGCAACCTTGTTATGTCTCACTCCTGCGGAACAGGCGATGAGGTGCCACAGGAAGTCGTGAAGCTAATGCTGCTCTTAAAAATACATGCCTTGGCGTTGGGTAAATCAGCTGTCCAATTGGAAACAGTAGAACGCCTGGTTGATTTTTTTAATAATGACGTCATTCCGGTAGTCTATCAACAAGGGTCTTTAGGTGCCTCCGGCGATTTAGCACCATTGGCACACATGAGTCTGCCATTGCTGGGTTTGGGTGAAGTGTACTTTAAAAATAAAAAGCAACAAGCTACTGCAGTTTTAAAAGAATTGAATTTAAAGCCCATTCAGCTGAAATCAAAAGAAGGACTTGCTTTATTAAATGGCACCCAATTTATGAATGCCTATGGCGTATGGTCCATTTTACAAACAAAAAAAATAAGTGCCGCCGCCGATGCAATTGCTGCTATTTCAATAGATGCATTTGATTGTAAGATTGATCCGTTTAAATCACATTTGCATACCATTCGTCCGCATGCCGGGCAAATGAAAACGGCGGCCAACATTTTATCCTTGTTGAACGGAAGTGAATTGATAAAACGCAAGAAAGAACAAGTACAGGATCCGTATTCCTTTCGTTGTATCCCACAAGTACATGGGGCATCCAAAGATACCTTTGATTATGTATCCAATGTGTTCTTAACAGAAATGAATTCCGTTACGGATAATCCAACCGTTTTTCCGGAAGAAGATGAAATTATTTCCGGTGGAAATTTTCATGGACAGCCTTTGGCATTAGCACTTGATTTTTTAGCGATTGCATTAGCCGAATTAGGTAGTATTTCTGAGAGAAGAACTTACCAGTTGATAGCGGGCTTGCGCGGCTTGCCTTCATTCTTAGTTGCAAAACCCGGATTAAACTCAGGTTTGATGATCCCTCAATATACGGCGGCAAGTATTGTAAGTCAGAATAAGCAATTGTGTACACCGGCTTCAGTTGATTCCATCGTCAGCTCAAACGGACAGGAAGATCATGTATCCATGGGAGC
>DASRRA010000309.1:0-5102 GCA_035696085.1 Bacteroidia bacterium
AGGATCAGCTATCGGTTCCAACTATGCACGTCGTTACAAATTAACGTATAAAGAACGAACACTCTTACTTGCTGCAGGTGCAGCCGGAGGAATTGCAGGCGCTTTTAATTCGCCCATTGCCGGTGTATTATTCGCATTGGAAGTTATTTTGGTTGATATCACGATTACCGCCTTCATCCCGCTGCTCATCGCTGCTGCATCGGGCGCGTTGATTTCCAAAATTATTTTAGATGAAAATATTTTATTGTCTTTTCGTCACATTCAACCATTCAATTATTACAACTTACCATATTATATTATTCTTGGTTTTTTAGCCGGTTTCACTTCTCTTTATTATGTCATTCTGTTCGACAAGACCGAATCCAGATTCAAAAAAATAAAAAACAGGTATAAACGCTGGATTGTTGCCAGCATTTTACTTGTTGCACTACTTGTTTTCTTTCCGGCACTTTTTGGTGAGGGCTATGATATAATTAAAGCGCTTGCGGAACAAAATCCAGAGGCCGTTTACAAACGAAGCGTATTGTTTTCATTCGTCGTGAAATACAAATGGTTGGCACTTTTATTTTTAACAGTTACACTTCTTTTAAAAGCATTAGCAACCGGAATTACATTGGGAGGCGGAGGAAACGGCGGTAACTTTGCTCCATCATTATTTGTAGGCGCCTTCCTGGGTTATGTCTTTTCTCATATTTTAATCATGCTGGGCTTACCGAAAATACCGGTAAGTAACCTCACCATTGTAGCTATGTCTGGTATTTTAACAGGTGTGTTTCATGCCCCTTTAACAGGCATCTTCCTGATTGCTGAAATTACTGGTGGGTACGAACTCATCATTCCACTCATGATCGTGTCCTGCATCAGTTACATCCTGGTAAAATATTTCCATCCACAATCCATGGAAGTAAAAAAATTGATGAAGAAAGGAACCATTGTGTCAGAAGACAAAGACGTTAGCATACTCGGAAAAATAGATATTGAATCCATTATTGAAACCGATTTTTCTGTTATTCATCCGGATGATAAACTGAGAGAAATTGTAGAAGTTATCAAACACTCCAAACGTAATACATTTCCGGTTGTCAATAAAAGCAACAAGCTGGTAGGGGTGCTCCTGCTGGATAACATACGCCAGGAAATATTCAATCAGGAGCTCTATGACGCTGTTACTGCCAAAGAATTAATGACTCCTTCCATTACAAAAATTAAAGTTTCACAGGATATTTTTGCAATCATGAAACTTTTTGAAGAATCCGGTCAATGGAACTTACCGGTGGTTAATAAAGGCGTATATATTGGATTTTTATCCAAATCCAGTATTTTGACGAAGTATAGAAATGAGCTGGTGCGTTCACTCTAGATCAGTGCCCCAACCTCGACTTATCATCATCTTCACTTACTTTCCGCTCCTGTATATTTATTTTTCCAAATTTATAATTCAAAGCGATGCGAAACCGGGATGTATCTCCTCGCCGTGTGTAGTTCCAATGTTGCGTTTCAAAGTCAGCATGCGTTTTCCATTTCATAGAATGAAATACATCATCCATTCCTAGTGTTAAATCCAGCTTTTCATTCAGCATCGATATCTTCAAAGCCACCTGTGCTCCCCAATTAATCCCTCTTTCCACAATTCCGTAAACATTAGGGCCGAAAAACCTTCCACCTACTTCCAGCTTAACATTTTTTCCAATAAGGATTGTATTGTTTAGATTTGCAAAACTACCAAATCCTTCACGTTCAAACCTTGCGCCTGCAATATCTCCTTCAAATTTTGAATATTGAGCAGATGCGTTAATGGAAACATCCCAGTTTTTTATCACTGTTTTTCTATAAAAAACATTGAATTCAAAGCTACTGCAATAGTTCATGTTCTTTGAACTTTCTATCGTCAACATAGCAGAATCTACCTGCTCAATATAACCCATCCTGATGTTTTCAATATAAGAATAGGCAACTGAGGTCGAAAGCGAAGTCTTATAATTGTAGGATAATTCCACTTTGTTGGCATAATCAGGGATCAATCCCGGATTTCCCTGTTGATAATAGTATTGATCCCGGTATTGCCTCACCGGATTTAATTGAAAAAAGCCCGGGCGGTTGATACGCCGGTTGATGTTCAATTGAAAATCATGGTTCTCACTTTTCTTGTAATCAAATGATATATTTGGAAATATATTCAGGTACTTTTTGTTGAGTGCAAATTGCTTATCGGAACTTCCTTTTAAATATAGGTTCTCCACGCGTGCACCAAGTTGCATACTTAATTTTTTAAAGGATTTACTGTAATTAAAATAGCCGGCATAAGCCAACTCCCGGTAATGAAATTTATTGGATAGCTCAACATCTTCTACATACGTTCCATTGTTAGCCAAATCTCTTTCAAAGAAAAAATCATTAAAGGTTTTGATTTGAGAAAATTTAAGTCCTGTTTCAAACGAAGAAGATGTGTCTATTGTTTTTGTCAGATTTATTTTTGTAGAAAACAAATTGGAGTTACTTCGATCAATGTTTTTAAAATTATTTGCAGGCATCACTTCACTTCCGGATACATCATAAAATCCATTGTGTGTATCGTTCGAAACATACTCAGGTAAAAACGTGTAATCCGTTATGATTGAAAAACTAGAACCTACAGTATCCAGCTTATGATTAAAATCAACATTCAGGTCATTTTGTACCCAATCGTCATACATGTAGTTATTTGCTCCGAGGTAATTAAAACTGGCTTGTTCATCACCTGAGAGGGTATTCTTTCCGCTTGAATGAAAGGTATAAATACCTGGATCACTCTCCACTTTTAATCCTAAAACAGATGTTGGTGTCACATTCCAATCCACACCTATCTTCGCATTCCCACCTTCATAAAAATGTTTAAGTGTATTTTCTCCATTTAAAAATGAAAATGCACCAGCTCCTCCAAATCGTTTTTTGAATGTCTCCATCTCCCTAAAATTATTATTAGTACCGCTCACATTTGAATAAAATATTAATTTTTTTGATTTGTAATTTAAAGAAGCACCAATCATTTTGTCTGAATATACGCCTTGGTTATACGATGAAAAAGCGGTGCCTGTAAATCCAAAGATCGTTGTTTTTTTTGTTACAATATTAATCATGCCGGAGGTACCGGAAGCATCATATTTCACAGGTGGATTCTTTAACAACTCTACTTTTTTAACCATGTCGGCTGTCATTCCTTTCAACAAATTTGCTAATTGCTGGCCTGAAATGCTTTGAGGCCTGTCGTCAATCATTACAATAACACCTGTTTTTCCTTGAATTTGAATTTCATCATTTTCAATCGTCACACCTGGAAGCTTCGCCAATAGATCAAAAACGGAATTGCCCTTTGCTAAAGGTGAATCTTCAACGTTCATGGTGATGTTATTGTTTTTAAATTCAATTGTACGTTTGATGGAGGTTACGGCTACTTCGTTCAGTGTGCTGGAAGATACCTTAAGTGCCACTTGTAAATTAATTTTTCCTGAAGATGAATCCACCAGAATAGTTTTGGTTAGTTTATCAACAAAACCTACAGCAGATATTTTTAACACATAATTTCCTGCTGCTATCTGCTCGATTTTAAATTTTCCCGCATCATCACTTAAGCTACCCTTTACAATCGTATTATCTGATACTTTTAAAAGACCAATGGAGGCAAACGGTATGGGTGATCCATTAATTGAATCCGTTACTGTACCTGTTAGCTCTTTTTGAGAATAACAAAGCGACGACAGAGAAATAAAAAAAGTGATAAGAGATGTAAGTCGGGAGATGTGAGACATAAACTGGATCTGTTAGAACTGATAATTATCGTAATTCGATTTTATCTATAATGCAATAGAGCTAATTTAGATACAACTTTTCAGAGAAAATATTTTATTTAACTAACGGTAGGATTTGAATGAGCAACGGTACACGAAAGTTAAATATCCTAAATCGGCTCTCTTCTATAATAGAAAAATACCTACTAATAAGAACACAATCTGGTAACACACGTCGTATTAATTGCTATTTCGGTTTACACCTAAAGCATATGCTTCTCATTCGGAAGCACATTCTCCAGCGTCCAGGTAAGTTGTCTTACAAACGGAGCTTTTCGAACCGGGCAATCATGCACCATGCAAATCGGGCAGGAAGTTGGAATACAAGGATCGGCATGGATAAAAAATTCAAACTCCACACCCAATTGTTTTTTGATTAAATTTTCTACCAATGAAACTTCCGTATGTGCATCTTCCAGTTTATCATACCAGGGTAGCGTGATGTGCGCATCCACATGTAAATGCGAACCGTATTTCAATACACGTAAATTGTGCATGTCAATCCATTTTTCACGACGACTCTTGTTTAAGATATCAATCACCATGTTTAATTTTTCTACATCCGCTTCATCTAACAAGCTGGTAACAGCTTCTTTCAACAGGCGGTACCCCATGAAACATATGTATCCACCTGCAAGAATTCCCATTACATTATCCAACCAATACACTTTTGTAAAATAGATAATGGCTAAACCAGCACCAATAGCTATACTGGAAACAGTATCTGATTGCAAATGTTTGCCATCGGCGACCATTGCTGTAGAATGGTTTGCTTTTCCATGACGAATGAGGTAGCGCCCCATCACAAAATTACAGGCTCCGGCAAACAGTGTCAGATATAAACCAATGTCCAGCGATTGAATGGGCTCCGGGTAAAAAAAACTGTAAATGGATTTAATAATAATAACAACTCCTGATATGGTTATTAAGCCACCTTCCAGTCCTGAGGAGAGGTATTCTATTTTGCCATGACCATAAGGGTGATCCTCATCTTTGGGTTGTGCTGAATAATAAAGGCTATACAAAGCAAACCCTCCGGCTACAACATTCACAATACTTTCAAGGGCATCAGTTAAAATTGCATTGGAGCGGGTGATAAAAAAAGCAACAAACTTGATGATCATTAGCACAATACCAATGATCACTACCGTAAGCATGGTTTTGCGTTTAAATATCCATTGTTGCTGCGTCATGGTTTCAAATTTACGCATATGAATTAACAAACCGGTTTTAATAACATCGCGAATTATACGAAATAGTAAATCTTTTTTTAATTTA
>DASRRA010000310.1:0-2195 GCA_035696085.1 Bacteroidia bacterium
TAGGGCATCAGCAAGCAATGAGATCTGGTTTTTCGGATTAGTGCTTCCTCATTTTACAGATAGCCAGTTATTCGGCGCTTTCATTATAGATCCTGCTGATAAAAAACCTGATCCTAAAGAAAGGATCATGATGATAAGCCTGTGGAATAACAATATAAAGTTTGATTCCACTATGCATGAACAGGTTGCTATTAATGGCTTGACATGGCCATTTACTGAGCGACTAACTTATAAACAGGGGGAAGATGTACACTGGAAAGTGATCAATGCAAGCAATCAGCAACACCCCATGCACCTTCATGGTTTTTATTACACAGTAAACAGTCATGGTAATTTATATAAAGACTCAGCTTCGGACAAAGAAAGTATCCATAAATCAGTAACCGAATTATTGAATCCTGGTGAAACAATGTCGATGCAGTGGATACCGGAAAGACCGGGTAACTGGTTATTTCATTGCCATACCATGTTTCATATTTTGCCTGAATCTTTTCTGCGAAAAGTTCCTAAGATGGAAGAAATGGATCCGAAAGATATGACTGCACATGTAAAGTTTGGAATGGGTGGGCTTATTATGGGATTACAAATATTGCCATCTAATAAAAATTGGAAACTTGTGAAGTTTGAAAACGTTAAAGAACGTAAACTCACTTTGATAGTAAAAGAAAAACCTAATTGGTGTGATTCTGCTACAGGTAATGGATTTATTTTATTAGAAGGCAATCAAACATCGGATGAAAACGTAAACGTTCCGGGTCCATCTATTGTTTTGAACCGTGATGAACTGGTAGCAATAAAAGTCATCAACAAATTAAAAGAAGCAACCACCGTTCATTGGCATGGATTGGAGATCGACAGTTATTTTGATGGTGTATCCGGTTGGGGAAATTTTAAAAATATGCTGGCGCCGATCCTTCAGCCCGGCGATTCATTCGTGGTGCATATGCGACCGCCCCGTTCAGGCACTTTTATTTATCATACTCATATGCACAATGCGCAATTGTTTGCAGGCATGTACGGTGCATTGATAGTAAAAGATCCTGAAGAAAAATATGAGAGTGAAAAAAACAAAGTGGTGCTATTGGGCGAAAATGGTAGCGGTGCAATATTTGTAAATGGGAAAAAGCAACCCGATACATTGTACATGAAAAAAGGGATGAACTATCGTTTCCGGTTAATTAATATTACTGCAGGCTGGGCCGACCTTACCACTTCAATTATATATAATGGATCGCCTGCGAAATGGAAACCACTTGCAAAAGACGGAGCAGATTTTCCTTCTTACCAACAAATAATAAAATCAGCACTTAACCAGCCCGTTTCGATAGGACAAACGCTTGATTTCGGATTCACACCAGAAGAGCCCGGTGACTATTTATTCCAGGTAGGTGATACATATGGCTTTTTACAGCCACCTATCACTATGGTCATACGTGTAAAAGAATAGCATGTCTATATAATTATTTATTTCACAGAATTTCTATCCAGCCTGCGAAAATAAGTGTCCAAATAAGCTTATCATAAAAACTCCTTTTGGATGGTGGCATAGAACTGGTGTAACTTTATAAGAGTTCTTTTATTTATCAACCAAATCATTGCTATATGAACATCCTTCAACGCCTCGAATATTGGGGTGACAGGCATCACCCACGCTGGATGGACTTGGTACGAATAGCATTAGGAATTTTTCTTTGTTACAAAGGAGTGGATTTTCTCAACAACATGAGTGAGCTGGTTAGCCTGATGACATCCAACAAATACCCAACTTCTTTCTGGTTTATACTGGCAGGGCACTATACGGTCTTTGCCCACATTGCCGGTGGTGCCTTTCTTGCACTAGGTGTGCTGACACGCATGGCTTGCCTTATCCAGATCCCGATCATGCTGGGAGCTATATTTTTTGTAAGTACAAATGAAGAAATGCTCAGACCCTATTCTCAACTCCTTCTTTCAATATTGGTGTTGTTGCTATTGATCTATTTTTTAATTGCAGGTAATGGACCATGGGCTGTTAAAATAAAAGAAGATAAGAGTAAACCTGATTAATTGAACTGAACACACCGTACAAAAAATTAGTCTCGAATTGCTGCTTCTACTTGTTTGAGAATAGTGCCAAAGTTGCTATGTGCATTATTATTCAAAAGAATAATCGTTTTCTTTTTGTCAACATAACGGATGATCTGGGTTTTATATCC
>DASRRA010000311.1:0-2918 GCA_035696085.1 Bacteroidia bacterium
TTAGGCGGCAGCATTACGGTAGCACTTCCATTATTTGGATTTGGGAAAACAGATGCTTTTTGACTGATTGCAATTTCTTCTCTTTGTAGTTCTGAGTTGTTTGAAGACGTAGGATTAATTGGTTTACCGCCGCTAAGGCTATAAGTTATTTCTTCTCCACCACCTGTAAACGACTCATCATCATTTCCACCACCAATACCTGCAGCTTGAGCAGTCGACAAGCATTTCGTTAATCCTCCTGCACCTGATGAACCGCGTTCTGTTGTATAATTAATCAGATAACCAAAGTTACCATTTACGTTGTCGATAGTTAATGTGTCATAGGCCGCATGTCCTCCCCAGGCAAAGACGACAGGCAGGCTTGTTGCGGTAAAGCTGACCTCGAATGTTTGTTGTATAGTACAATTGCAACCCAGAAGAACATTACCATCGATAATGCAGGCATTGTTATGTTCAGAAAATCCAATAAACTCGATACCAGATAAATCTGCATTCCAGGCTGACAAGGATTGTGGTCCATACTTCGACAAAAACCATCTATTATTTTGTTCGGTAGTGTTTTGATCGGCCGGAGGACCTGCAATAGCGAGAGTGGGCACCAGGGGAAAGACAATATTTGCTGGGCCGGAAAAATCGCCTGTTAAGCCGGCCAAAGGATCTATTGATACAAAAAAACCATCAAATGGGAATTCCATAAAATGTTCAACCGTCCATTGATTATAGTTGGTAGGAAAATCTATTGCATGTCTGCAATTCTTTACAGCAAGGAAATTCAGACGGATCTTCAAGGGACAATTGATTGGTGCGTTCGTAACAATAGCCCGGTATGGGATTACGCTTCCGGGAGCGTAATGGCTATTTGTCTTGTTGAGGTGGTGTTTGGTCCATTCGGGTGATTGCGGTGCATCTGCCGGGCCATTAGCTGATTGCTCTAATGCAATTTTCGGGGGTTGCGCAGTTAAATTATTAATTGATGCGAGAAACACAATTAATGTTGGAAAAAATCTCACACACCATTTAGGAATGCAAACAGAGGACAAAGAAAACACCCAGGTTGAATTTCTCATAACGGGCAGTTTAAGTAAAAACAATTCTAAAAGACAAATCTGGTAAAGTAGGTTTTCCCGATAAGACAACGTGAAGATTTCGAGGGTGGAATCAGTATTTTAAAAGTAGGATAAAAAAATCAAAATGTCCATAGATTGGGAATAAAAATATTCAAGTTGAATTGGTAACGTAATTACCCATTTGATTTCCTTTTTGTAACTTTTGGTTCTTAGCCAACCGCCATGAAGCAACTTTTCGCCACAATCATATTGCTGTTTTGTAGTCATTTTGCAATTTCCCAAGACAATATAAATGAGATAAAAGAGAACCTTGCAAACGCGAAAGAGGATACCACAAAGGTTTTGATGAGCTTACAACTTTGTGACTATTACCTTTTTTCCAATCTGGATTCGGCACATTATTTTGCTCAGCAAGCATTAGAACTTTCCGGAGAGCTAGAATTTAAACGAGGTGTGGCGCGAAGCCTAACCAGGATGGGCAATGTGTTTAAATCGACAGGAAATTTTTCTAAAGCATTGGAGACACATTTGGAAGCTTTGAAGGTGTACGATAAAATTCACGATCAAATTGGGGTTGCTGCTTCATATAATAACATTGCTGAGGTACTTAAGGAACAACATGACTATAGACATGCATTAGATTATTATTTTATGACCCGGGAAATTTTTGAAAAAATTATCAAAAATGGCCGCGGTGTTAAAAAGAATGAGACTTCTCTCACCCTCGAAGAAGAAATAAAATATAAAAGATACCTTGCTACAACACTTTTAAATATTGGCGACACTTACGACAGAATGAACCAACTTGATTCCGCTCTTATTTTTCAAAACCAGGCATATGAGATTGCGAGCCTCATTAAAGACAAGGAGATTATAGGAGCTATTCTAAGCAATCTCGGGAGCATTCAATTAAAAAAAGGAAATATTGATTTGGCAATCAGCTTTTTTAGAACCGGAATACCCGTAATGTCTGAGATTAACGATAAACAGTTTTTATCAAATACTTATCATGGAATGTCTCAGGCTTATCAAAGAAAACAGGAGAATGATTCAGCTATTTACTACGGCAGATTGGCACTCATTTCAGCCACAGAAGGAAAATTTCTAAAAGAGGAGCTAAACGCTGACACACTTTTATCCCGCCTTTTTGAGGTACAAAAGAATTCTGATAGCGCATTGCATTATCTCAAACTAGGAAAAAATATTGCGGATAGTATTTCAAATGAAGAAAAGATAAGGGAAGTACAAAATCTTCGTATCGCTGTACAATTGCATCAGGAAGAATTAAAAAGAGCAAAAAAGGAATGGAGTAATAAAATGCAGTTATTAGCAATAACGATTTTTTTGGTTGTTTTTTTTATAACTCTTTTGATCATTAGCCGTAGAAAAACAAAGCCCCGTGTTTTGGAATACGTTGGGATTGTAGGGTTACTTGTTTTATTTGAATTCATTACTGTATTTATTCATCCATATCTTGAAAAAGTTACTAACCACACCCCAATTTATATTTTACTGATTTCTGTGGGTGTTGCTTTGTTATTGGCTCCATTAGATCATCGATTAACCGATTGGGTGAAGGATAAACTGGCAAAAAAGCGGGGAAAAAGTCATTCAAGAAAAACAAGGAGTACATAGAAACAGACAATTACTTAAAGACAATCGTAGTGTTCTATAAATAAAAAAACACGAGAAAAGGTGGTCTCAGCTATCGGTAATGTTCTCATTTGTTTTCCAGATATAAAAAAATACAATAAATGCTGGCTTGAGTCTCCTGCATGCGGCGGAGCAAGTTGTGACTCATGCCAATCAAAATTAGACTGGGAAATATTAAAGAAGAAAGTAAATCATGTA
>DASRRA010000312.1:0-4016 GCA_035696085.1 Bacteroidia bacterium
TACAGTTAACACGCCACCACCTGCATCTCTCAAAATATCGGGGAAAAACTCGAATCCGTGTAATGGGGGCGTTCAACTCGTCGCCAACAATGGACAGGGCACTTATGAATGGTATAGAAATGGTGTCCTTCAAAATGGAAGTGGTTCCAGCTTTACTGCCACCACCGCCGGAGAATATTGGGTTGTGATCACTAAGAATGGATGTTCCACAGAATCGAATCATATAACATTGAGTTGTCCATCGGTGAAAGCACAATCAAACCAGTTTGACAAGGAAGTATCAATTTTGCAGAATGGTCTGAGGGTTAAGCCCAACCCAGCTACCAATTTCCTCGACGTGCAGTGGACAACAAGAAATATCTCACAAACATCCATCCGCATTTTAAATGCAGAAGGGAAAATTGTAAAGACAATTACAACACAACGTACGGTAAACCAACAAAGAATTTCATTGGATGGCCTTGCTAAAGGAATATATATGCTGGTATTAAAAACAGGATCTGATCAACAGGTTTCAAAATTTGTGATACAGTAGTTCACGGATCAAATATTAAAACATTATGAGTATTTAATAAAACTATTGATTCACTAAACTTCATTTTATGAATCCTAAACTAATCGTTTGCACGCTGCTCCTTTTTATAGCAAGTTTTGTAAATGGACAAAATTTCTACGATTACAGAAGCATGTCGACTCCAGGCTGGGAAATATATTATCACAATTATTTTTGGCCATATCCATCATGGGGAATGTTTGATGCCAATTCATGGGCTCCAACGAACACTACCGTTCCTTACCTGGACATTCAATGGACTACAAGTAATGTAGCAGATGTTACAATTCGTATTCTTAATGCAAAAGGCAAAACAGTAAGAACCCTGATGGCAGATAATGTAAGCACACAAAGGATCTATCTTGATGGGCTTCCCGGAGGAACTTACATGGTTATGTTAGTCAACGATTCTGATCAGCAAGTTGTAAGATTTGTGATAAAATAGAAAACGCTTAATAAAAAGGTTTGCGTTTGCAGACCTTTTTTCATTTTGAAAAATCCAAAAGACTAACTCCCATTGACTATAACAACAAACATTGATCACGGTTAGGATTTATTAATGCAAAACCACTTTGCATTAGAATTGATTGGCTTTGTTCTTTATTTAAGTTATATTGATAAGACTTCTGTGAGCTAACCTGTTTCCACCTTATTCCAATTGAGACTTCCGCTTATTTCTGTTTAGTAGCACCAAATATTTAAACCAACTTTTATGCAACCAATACTTGCTATCTCAGCTTTTTTACGAGCGCAAAAGAGCTTTTTAGTCGTTTTATTATTTCTTTCTGCTCAGGCAATTGCCCAACCGCCATCTACGCCACGTATACCGGTTACCGATTATTATTTCGGCATGAAAGTCACCGACAATTACCGCTGGATGGAAAACATGGAAGATAGTTCCGTGATGAATTGGTTTGAAGCACAGGATACTTATGCAGAAAATATGTTTAATAAAATTTCCGGTCGTGACCAGTTGCTTGCGGAATATAATGCCTTGGACAGTATACAAAAAGAACAAAGATGGTTTGTACGGAAGGATGGAGACTATTATCTGTATTTGAAACGGGATATAAAAGAAGACAGTACTCAATTAGTAAGAAGAAAAGGTGACAATGGAAACGAGGAAGTGGTGATTGATTTTAAAAAAATGTTTCCAGGAAAAAAGATGAGACCGGGGATGTTCGAATATAGCCCGATTAGCAAATACATTGCCTTTTATATTTTTGAAGGGGACCATGAGGCGATCACACTTTACTTCTATGATCTCGCAAATCGAAAGTTTTCGCCGGAACAGATCAGATATTCTTTTGGTGGCTATCCCTTCAAGACAAAATTCACCAGGGATGGCAAAGGCTTTTTTTATTTCACTGTTAAAGTTGTAAATAATAAAAGGACCGTAATCAATACTAAGGCTATGTATCACAAAATCGGGGATGCACCGGAAATGGATAAGGTGCTGATGTCAACAGAAAAATACCCGGATTTGTTCCCGGGCATTGACAGCACTCATTGGCACGAAGTATCGGCAGACCCGGATTTTCATTATTTAATTTTGCGAAGCTCCGACTACGATTTTATTGCACCTTATAGTGAATTAGAAAAAGATAGAATCAATTGGGTGATGCTTACTAGGCCCGCTGACAAATTAGGGCAGCCAATTATTCGCAATGATATCGCTTATTTCTTATCTAAAGCTGTTCCTAATCAGCAACTGGTTAAATGCAACTTAGGCAACTTAAAAAATCTTTCGTTTGAAACAGTTATTCCCGAAGGGAATTATAAGTTCGATAATCTTTCGGCTACAAAAGATTTTCTGTTTCTACGATATACAAATGGAATAACCACCTGGTTTAAGCAATATAATACTATTACGGGTAAACTGGAAGATGCTAAAATTAACGAAGACGGAATTATGCAGCCCGAGCGAATCAGTGAAAGAGGGAATGAATTAAGATTAACGTTAACATACTGGAACAAACCGTCCATTCCTTATCTATATGACGCCGTTACAAAAAAACTGTCAAAGTCTTCAATTAAAGACTGGAATGGTTATAAAGGTTTCGAGGACATAATTGTTAAAGAAGTAGAGGTGCCCGCTCATGACGGAGTAATGGTTCCATTAAGTATTATTTATCATAAGAATACAAAACTAGATGGAAGCGCTGTTTGTATGCTTGAGGGTTATGGTTCATATGGCTCAGTATTGGCCCCCTGGTTCTCGACGGATTTTCTAATTTATTGCAAACGGGGGATCGTGTTTGCAATTGCTCATGTAAGAGGTGGTGGAGAAAAAGGCGAAGCATGGCGATTAGCAGGTTTCAAAGCAACAAAACCTAATACATGGAAAGATTTTATTTCATGCGCTGAGTGGCTTATTAAAAATAAATACACATCCAGCAATAAGCTAGTTGCGACCGGTGGTAGTGCTGGCGGTATTACAGTTGGCAGGGCTATCACCGAAAAGCCGGATCTGTTTGCCGTGGCGTGGAATAGAGCTGGTGTAGCGAATAGTTTACGCTATGAATTTAGTTCGGGAGGTGCTGTTAATATTTCCGAGTTTGGTACAATTAAAGATTCATCAGAGAGCCGCTATCTCTATGAGATGGATGCTGTTTGCCATATAAACAATAATGTAAAATATCCTGCCGTATTATCAACAGCGGGTATGACCGATGGCCGTGTTCCTGCATGGCAGGCCGCAAAATTCACTGCTGCTCTTCAACAGGCAACAGTCAGTGCTAAACCCGTTTTGCTTCAAGTTTATTTTCAGGGCGGTCATTTTGGAGAATCGGGAAGATCAAAAAATCTGAATGCGGCGAATGAAATGGCATTTGCTTTATGGCAGGCGGGACATCCTGACTTTAAATTGAAGGAATAGGTCAACATTGTGTTCTTGTTTATGATACTTGTATGCAATAACCGTTCAGAAGGGACTAATAAATATCACAAACACTAAATAATGTACTATGCAACGACGAACATTTATTAGAACCAGTGTAGCATTTTTGAGTGCATTGCCATTTATTAATTCAGTCTTTTATCATCTTCGGAAAATTCCTTTGACAGAAGAATTAAATGTTTTCAAATTCAGGATCGGAAAAATCAGTTGCACGATTTTCCGCGACTTTATGTTTAAGTACCTGGCAAAAGATTTTTTTACGAATGCAACAGAAACGGAGTTAAATCAATTGCTGCTAAAATACAAAGCAACACCCGATAATATTCCCTCTCCGTTCATTGCACTCCTGCTGGAATATGACAACAAAAAGGTATTGATAGATACGGGTGCCGGGTATTCTGAAAAAAAGGTGATCGTAAACGGAAGGCCTATTCCGTTTAAAGGCATTTTGCAGGAATTATTGTTGAGGCAAGGAATAAAGAAAGATGAGATCACCCATATTATTCTTACACATTTTCATCCCGATCACATCGGTGGCATTTTTGATGACAATTCAAAGCTTAT
>DASRRA010000313.1:0-2027 GCA_035696085.1 Bacteroidia bacterium
CGTGGCTTGTTTTTCCGGGAATACGATCAAACTGAATTGTTGAGCTGGGAAGCCATCTGTTTTTGCAATGGCTTGTGCAATTGAAGCTGTTTTTGTTACCCGGTTATTTTCATTTCCGGATGATTCCGTATTGGCATAAAAATAAGCACGATTCATAAAATCAATATTCAATTTTCGCAGCGACAATTCATTTGGAACTTTTTCCTGCCAAATGATGTTTCCTTTCTTGTTGATATAGGTCAATTTCCCCGCTACCACACATTTTAACAAACCTCCATGGAAACCACTTTGATCAATATCCTGAATGAAAGGTTTGGTAATTATGCTGCCATCTTCTTTGGCAACACCATAAATATCTTCATCGCTTTCAAAATCCATTTCATTATCACTCAGTTTTTGATAAAAGAAAACACCATCCGCAATTCCGATCGGATGAATTTTATAAAACTGAGGTTTTACCACGAAATGGGCATTGGTATCAATCAATCCCCAGCCATCTTGCGTTTCAATAAATGCTTTTCCATTTTTAAAGATGACTTCCTCTTCTTTGTATTTTATTTTTAATAGTTGTGTACACATATTTTTTGCGATGAGTTCTCCTTTTGTATTAATCATTGAAAAGCTACGGTCAGGCTCTTGTACAAAGGATCGATTGTTATTGAAATTCTCTACATACGCATAGTTACTGTTCTTTAAAAGCACTTCTCCTTTCAAATTAATAAAGCCATGAAAGGGTTGGGAACGGAAGGTAACAATGGCCAATCCATCATGCATATCACCATCAATAATATGCTCGCCGCTGTTTTCAATTGAAAAACTCAACTTGTCATTTTTATCAATGAAGCCAACTTTACTGGAACCGTAGGTTGTAGGGCCTTGTGGAATAATGTTGACATAGAAGGAACCGTTTTTGAAATCATTAATACAGGAATATTTTCCGAAAGGAATAATTACCTTCCCGGTATTATCAATCACGCCATAATTATCGATGCTCAATACATCATTGGAAACTACCTTTTTCCGGGCAACAGCAAAGCCCTCATTAAAACTTCTCACAAACACATAGGCCGTATCAATAACCAGGTTTCCTTGTTTATTAATGAAACCGATTTTTCCGCTTTGGGTTTGTACATAGGCTAATCCGTGTTCAAAAGAGTTCACCAGGGGATAGGATGCTTCAAATAATTTTTCTCCTTTTTGATTAATGAAAAAAGAGTGGTCATTCTGGTGAACCAGTGCAACACCTTCACTAAAAGGTTGTGCATAATCGTAAATAGCTGGGATCGTAAAATGTCCGCTCGCATCAATGTATCCATAGGTACCTTTTACCCTGACTGCTGCTAAACCTTCTGAAAAATTTTCGGCATTTAAAAATTGAGGAGGAATAATGACCTTACCGGTTGAATTGATAAAACCAAATTTATCATTTTGCTGGATCAGAAAGAGTGATCGATCCGTTGTTTGTGCGTTGCAAAATGTGATCGAAACAAATAAAAGGATAATTATCCGTATGCATTTTAAACCAGCCCCACTTTCCATTCTAAAAAAAAATCTAATTCGTACTCTTGTTATGCTAATTTTATCTCCTAACTATGCTTTTCTACGCAGTGCTCCTGAGATTGTTATTTTCACCTTAAAGATAATTTATCGGAACGGTAAATAAAAACAGGCATTCCGGCTAAAATTAGTTTTTGTTAAGTGTAACATTTTTTTTAAACCCTTTGTGGTAGCGGTAAGTATGGTTATAACCTATTAATTTGTGACTGCGCCGGAGTTACAAGATATTGAATAAACGGTTGTACTTATTTATTTAACGGTAGGCTTTTGGCTGGCATTTTTGTTAAAAAAAACTATTTCCAGCCCCCAAATTGTACAAAACCTCAGTTGCCGGGTACAATAATGGCTACCTTTAGGCCTTACTATTCGGTTATGCAATCAATCATCCCTTTCAAAATATTAAACATCGACAACGAAGGTTTTCATTTGTTAATGAAAATTCACATCAATAAAAAAGTGGCACGAATCAT
>DASRRA010000314.1:0-3769 GCA_035696085.1 Bacteroidia bacterium
GGGAACCATCCAATATGCACGGTCTTTCCAGGATCCACCTTTATAAACGTGTGCCTTATCGTTGATCATGGATGTTTGTCCATAGTCATACATTCCGCTACTTTCAGGTTTTCCAGCGCTTGCATCATAACTTTCTAACCAGTTTGCACCTGCCAAACCTACAGCTTGTGATTGAACATCACCGTCTAAATAGTTGATGTTATCAGCGTATTTATAGTTTCTTCTTTCATCTAAGTTATCCTCAGCAATAGTAGTGCTTACATCTCGCCAGCGAACCATTCCAGGGATACTAATGATATTGCTATCTGCGTCATATTTAATTGTATCGTTAATCATGATTCCATCTACGTCACGTTCTTGTGTTTTAAACACGTTTCCACGGAAAGGGCGGAAATCGGCTTTATCTTCAGGAGACAGCGGACGATATACGTCCATTACCCACTCACTAACGTTACCGGCCATGTTATACAAGCCGTAATCATTTGGCCAATAAGAGTATACTGGTGTGGAAATGTCCCCGGCGTCATTCAACTGACCTGCAATACCCATCATATCTCCATTTGCACGTTGAAAGTTTCCTAACATTTGTCCAAGGTATTTGGTATCCGGATTTCTGGTTCCGTGACCGTTCCAAGGATATAATCTTCTGTCTGTAATACGCTCACCGATAGTGTTACCAATTAAGCCATATGCAGCGTATTCCCACTCAGCCTCTGTCGGTAATCTGTATTTCGGTAAAAAGATACCATCTTCCATGCGCACATTACGGTCACCACCATTTGGATCCATTGAAGGGATTGGTGAAGCAACAGTTCCTTGCCATTTTCCAGCAAGATATTGATCGGTATTAAAATAGTCGTTTTCAGTTGGGCTAGGAGCGTGTTCTAAAATCCCTTCTCTGATCAAGATAAACTCGTTTACGCGATCAGTTCTCCAGGCACAAAAGTCAGATGCCTGTAACCAGTTTACGCCCACTACCGGATAATCTCTGTATGCTGGGTGACGTAAGTAGTAATCCACATAAGGCTCATTATAAGCTAATCGATCACGCCATACCAGGGTATCAGGATATGCTTTCTTTACGATATCATAAAAATTGGCGCCAAACACTCGTTCAGTCCAATGCAAGTACTCCAAATAGTCAAGGTTACGAACCTCTGTTTGATCGATATAAAAAGACGAAACAGTTACTCTTCTTGGAATGTTGTTCCAGTCATAAGTAACATCCTGTTCGGCTCTTCCCATGGTAAATGTACCACCTTCTACTAAAATTAATCCCGGACCTGTTTCTTGTTCCTCATAAGGACCAACCTCAAAGCCTCCATTTTTAGGATTATTATATTCCCAGGCTGTAACCGGTGATCTTTCTTTACTACATGACGATACAAGGGCTACTACTCCAGCGAATATGATTAGTTTACCTGATACTTTTTTCATTGTTTTTGTTTTTATTTGTAAAGCTCTGTGTTATAAAAAACTTTATTTTGAACTTTAAATTGTATTTGTACTGATAAAATTAGAATGATGGACAACTAACTGTTCTGAATTTTTTCTTTTTGGGTTTACATTCAAACTGCAACGAAAAAGAAATTTCATGTGAACCTGCTGTTACATTTGTAAGCTTCGATACGGTTACATCATAGCTATATCCGATTTTGAAAAAATGCTCCTGAAATCCGATAAGCGCAATAAATGCATCCTGGTTACGGTACCATAGACCTCCAACAATTGACCCCTTATTGATATAAACACCTAAGTTCAATTGTTGAAAATCTTGTTGTTTTTGATATAAAATATTCGGTGAAATAAATGTTTCATTTCCTTTGTCACCAATTGGTAATAGGGCACCAGCGTGGCCTGTAAATTTCATAGGTAATTTACTTGTACCAATCAATCCTTCGTCAGGCTCGGTTAAATGATGTGCAGCAAATCCAAAGAAATAGCGTTTGCTGTATCCTAAGAAACCTGCTGAAATATCTACGTTTGATTTTCTGTCTAATCCTTTTACTTCATTGGTGTTGTAAACGAATCCGCGTTTTTCATCAATCATATCGCCAAATGTTAGTTTGGTCCAATCGATGCTTTTTTGAAAGTAGGTACCTTGAAACCCAAATTTCATAGAGAATTCGCGGTTTACATTCAATTGATAAGAATACATCAACGATGCGTTTGTTGTTGTTAAAGTCCCCTGTCCTGCTCTATCACTCGTTACCAATAATCCTAATCCACCTCCAATTGCATCAAAATGCTGATCATAGGATGCAGAGTAGGTAACATATGTCCCAGAAATGGCCGGCCACTGATTCCGATAATTTAAACAGATTCTCGGACATCTTGCTGTTCCTGCAAAAGCTGGATTTAAATAAAGTGGATTGGCGTAAAATTGAGTAAATTCAGGATCTTGAGCAAATAAACCATTGCTAAAACTAAATGAAAATACCACTGTGAGAATTAAAACGGTACGTTTTAACATATTAAACCGGTTTTTAATGGGACACAATTATACATAAAAAAAACGCTAAGGTTTCGTTTACCACCCATATTTTATATATAAAGTAGCACAATAATCAGATGTGGGTATCGTTTTAACGAAACTATTAAATACAATATTACACAAAATAAACATTATGTGCAATATTTCGTAGTTAAAATAATTTTTGCCTAATTTTGAATTCTTAACCACCACGACTAAGATATGCGCTTTTACCTTTTCGTTTTGTTGATGTTTACAGGTATTTTCATCTCTAATGCTCAGCAACCTGCAACCAATCAATATAATGGAAGTCCGTATAAAATTAACTGGAGATCCCCCCTATCCAGCAAAATTTCCGAAACTGAGACCATAAATTTATTGAATTTCTCAGGTGCACAGCACCTATTTGCAGATGGATTTCTTCCCAGGTACTACCAACAAGTTACTATTGACGGAGGCGAAAGTAGCATCGCTGTTAAACTTGTAAATCCCATTTATGAAAATTTATCTGATGCCGAAGCTACATTGATTAAATCAGCTGCTCAAATTCCTACCGAAATAAAGGTGCAGGCCAGCATTTACATTGTAAAAAAGGAAAAAAAAGGAGTTGTTTCCTTCATACCGATTCGCAAGAATGCGCAAACGGGAAAATTGGAAAAGCTAGTTGCTTTTGATTTGCAAACAACCCCAAACTATTCTAAAAGTTTAGTGGCAAGACCTGTTAATGATACAGCATCATCTGTTTTGGCCTCTGGAAAATGGTACAGAATTGCCGTTGCAAAAGATGGAGTTTATAAAATATCATATGCATTTTTGAAAGGCCTGGGAATAGATGTAGATGCTATTGATCCTCATAAAATTGCAATATATGGAAATGGTGGAGGCATGCTACCGAAATTGAATTCGGATCCTCGACCATATGATTTGACGGAAAATGCGATTTTGGTTGAGGGAGAAACAGATAATAAATTTAATACAGACGACTACGTTCTTTTTTATGGACAGGGCCCAAACCGATGGAAATACAATGCATCTGGTATTCCTGCTTTTAAACATATAATGCATTTGTTTTCGGACTCCACCTATTATTTCATAAATGTGGATCTCAAAAATGGTAATCGTATTAAACCTCGAGCTTCTTCTTCGGCAACACCAACTGTTTTGGTAAATACATTCGATGATTACGCTTTTCACGAAAACGATAATCAGAATCTGATCAACTCCGGTAATCAGTGGTTTGGTGAGTTTTTCGATAATATATCTTCTTATGATTTCTCCTTTAATTTTCCTTTCATT
>DASRRA010000315.1:0-20451 GCA_035696085.1 Bacteroidia bacterium
TTCCAATGTCATGTTCATTGCCACTGCCAACTCTTTAACTACGATACAACCAGCCTTGCGCGATCGCATGGAGATTATCGAAATAACTGGTTATACAACCGAAGAAAAAATGGAAATTGCAAAACGACACCTGTTACCTAAGCAATTGGAAGAGCAAGGTTTGAAAAAAGAGCAATTAGCCATTGACAAAAGTGTATTGGAATACATCATTGAAAATTATACACGTGAGTCGGGTGTACGCGGATTAGAAAAAGTAATTGCAAAGATTGTAAGAAATACCGCCAAGTCCATCGCGATGGAGCAAAAGTACAGTGTGAATGTTTCAGAAAAGGAACTTGTAAAAATATTAGGACCGGCACATGCCAAGGATCGTTACCAGGGAAATGATGTGGCTGGTGTTGTAACCGGTTTAGCATGGACGAGTGTAGGTGGTGATATCCTGTTTATTGAAACAAGTATTACACGCGGGAATGGTAAACTGACGCTTACAGGAAATTTGGGTGATGTGATGAAGGAATCGGCAGTTATTGCACTGGAGTATTTAAAATCACACAGCTCCATTCTTGGATTGAAGTCGGATTTGTTTGATAAATGGAACGTACACATACACGTTCCGGAGGGTGCTACACCAAAAGATGGCCCTTCTGCCGGCGTTACCATGCTAACAGCAATCGCTTCGGCATTTACACAACGAAAAGTGAAAAAACACCTCGCGATGACCGGAGAAATAACCTTGCGTGGAAGAGTATTGGCTGTTGGTGGAATCAAAGAAAAAATCTTAGCTGCGAAACGTGCTGGAATTAAAGAAATCATCCTCTCCATCGATAATAAAAAAGATGTACTTGAAATTAAGAAAGAGTATATCAAAGACCTGAAATTTTATTATGTGGAGCAAATGATCGATGTTGTTAAACTTGCCTTATTAAAAGAAAAGGTTTCCAATCCATTAGATCTGAATATTAAAGTGGAAGATAAAACAAAGACCTTAAACTAAATAAATCCTACCGTTCGTTAAATGCCCCACTTTAATGGGGCATTTTCTATTACCTTTGCTAAGATTGATTTCAATAGTACAATGTTTTATATGGATTATCTATAGAATTAATATTAATTTAATCGATTGAAATACAGTAAATTGTGATTTATCCTGTTCAAAATGTTTCAATTACATACTTTTTAACTTGATAATTCGTTTTCTGCTTGTTAATTTCGTCGTTGCAAAATTAGAGCTCTTTGCTCCTCCCCAAGCTAAAACCTAACTAACCACATTTTGTAATAGTTGAAAAGAATTCTTCAAAAAGAATTTGTTGTTACATGTTCGTATAAATCAATCAAAAACGGATCATTGATTGTTTGTTTACTACATCACAATAGAAATAGTTAAGCGCACCATTACAAATTGTTATGAATTTATTTTACAAAATTAAACGCGTATTTGCGAATCAGTTAATTCAAAAACGGATTCCAGTTAATCTTTCACATCCCATCATTTCATTTTGTTTCGATGATATTCCCAATTCTGCCATTACAAATGGTTCCCGCATTTTGAATAAATATGGATTTGCAGGGACGTATTACATATGCATGGGCTTGAGCGATAACAATGATCCAAATAAGCCGTATTTTGATCATTCTTTGTTGAAGCAATTGGTGGAAAATGGGGAAGAACTTGCTTGTCATACCTCAGATCATATTACCCTCTACAATACCGGCAGACAAAAAGTATTAAGAAACTTAAGAAAAAATCAACAGAAAATAAATGAGTTGATTCCTGGATATAAATTTAAAAACTTTTCTTACCCCCGCGGACAACAAACATTTCGCTCCAAATATATTTTAAAGAAAGAATATCAAAGTGCGAGAGGAGTGCAAGCTGGTATGCATGTAAAGGACATGGATATTTATAACCTGCATGCAAATGAATTAATGGGCGATTGGACGATGGAGGAAGTGTTGGCAATGATAGATAAAGCGATTGAGCAAAATGCCTGGCTTATTTTTTATACACATGAGGTTGAGAAAAATCCAACTCCATACGGATGTACGCCCGAAAATTTTGAGCAGATAGTTAAATATTGCGCCGATAAAAAATTGAATGTTCTTACAATTGATAAGGCAATCAATACCATTTTGATGAACTCAAATCAAAACTAAATCACATCTATTCCAAAAATTTCAGTATTCGTTTATCCACTTCTTGCGGACGATCAAACGACAGGAAGTGACTGGCATCGGTTACAGTTTCTGCTTCGATATTAGGAATAAAATCCTTCGCCTTTTGCAAACCGTTTTTATCGTTGATGATGTCATTATCACCGATTAGCACTAAAACGGGTATCTTTAATGATTTCAATTCATCTTCGGAAAAAGGTCTAACAGTTAATAAACTTTTATGACACTTGGTTTTTACTTTTGCTACAGCAATAAAATATTGATTGATGTATTGCTGGTTAATTTGATCCACATTAAAGGTCAATGTCTTTAATACATTTCTCAGATCGGGTCGACGCGGGAACATGGTAAAGAAAATATTTGCTAATATCTGTTTGCGGGGTTTAATCCAGGTAAAGGTTTGAGCTGGGCTAAGTAAAGCAATTTTATCTATTTTATGTTTAGCGTGCATAGTCAGGTAAACAGCTAACCAACCGCCGCGCGAAGCACCAATGATATCAAAATGATTGATTTTTAACGCATCAAACACTTCATCGTACCATTTTACAACGTCTTCCATTTTTCCAAATTCCTCATAAGAAACGGACTTACCCGGCTCCAGAATAAAATCAATACAATAAACCCTGTAATGTTGCGCAAAATCCTTAATGTTGGGATACCACATGGTGGAACTTGCATCCATTCCATGCAGCATCACTAATGGCTTTCCTTTTTCGGGACCGCTTATAATTACATGAGCTATTCCATACGTTGTTTTAATGTCTTTTTCTTCATAAGGCACAGGCCACAATTTATTTAAAGCAATATTATAAGCTTTCAGATAACTTCGTTGTGCATGGCGGGATTTAAAAATACAGTAAGTTTTAGTGCTTGGTTTGAGGGGATCGGCTTTCTTTTGAGTAGTACAAGCCGTTGTAAAAAAAAATACAATAATCAGTGAAAAAATTCCCCAGTTAACGAGTCGTTTGTTGTCTTGCATGTTCAAATCAATATTCATAAAAACCTTAATTCCTCGGTGAAAGAGAAGGAATCACAGATCAATATTGACACTTAGCAATAAAATTTAATGCCAGCCGTTAATAACGGGAAATTTTTTATTTACATTTGTGTTAATGAGCATAAAAAAATTACTCCCGTTTTTCATAGCCTTTTTAACTGTTAATTCAATCCAAGCCCAAATTGGGGGAAATAACACGTTTGAATTTCTGAACTTGCCTATTTCTGCACGTGTTGCAGCACTTGGTGGTAACGTAATTTCGGCGAAGGATAATGATTTAAATATCACTCTTACAAATCCAGCATTACTCACTGATTCGATGGATAATAATATGGCCCTTAGCTATGTAAACTATTTTGCAGACGTGAATTATGGGTATGTTGCTTACGCGAAAAAGGTGAAGAACATTGGATTGTTCGGTGGAGGGATTCAATATCTGGATTATGGAAAATTTAAACGGGTGGATGAATTCGACAATAACCTGGGCTCATTTAAGGCGAGTGATATGAGTATCAATTTATCTTACGCCAATTCTGTATTCGATTCTAACTTAGTGGTGGGAGCCACCTTAAAAACAATTTACTCCCAAATGGAAACCTATTATTCATGGGGTTCTGCAGTTGACCTGGGAGCAGTTTATTCCCGACCCCAGAAGAAATTTACAGTTGGATTTGTCATTAAAAATATTGGCCGTCAATGGAAGCCCTATACAGTCGGGAATTATGAAAAGCTACCGTTTGAAATGCAAATAGGGTTTACCAAACAGCCTAAACACGTGCCATTCCGCTTCTCGGTTACCTATGAAAATCTCGAACAGTGGGATTTGACTTATGTGGATCCGAATAATCCAAATCCCAACAAAGACCCCCTTACCGGAAAAACCATTAAGCAAAGTAAATTCAAAAAATATGGAGATTTATTTATGCGTCATATCGTTATTGGTGGCGAATTTTTAATTACAAAAAATTTCTTTTTACGCGGAGGGTTCAACTACCAGCGTCGTAAAGAATTAAGCATTGAGGAGAAGAGGGGAATGACCGGTTTTTCATTTGGTTTTGGGTTCAAAGTGTATAAGCTTCATTTAAGCTATGCTCGCGCCGTATATCATTTGGCGGGCGCTTCTAATAATTTTTCGGTAAGTTTCGATATCAATAACTTCTATTCCCGAAAAACATCTCCAGTCAACCCACAATAAAATTTTTATTCAAAAAAATATTGAGTAATATTGTGAATTGACAATTCTTCTTTTATGTCCAAAATCACCATTGCTATTGATGGATATTCTTCGTGCGGAAAAAGTACACTTGCAAAGGCGCTGGCAGCTAAGTTAGGATATGCTTACGTCGATTCAGGTGCAATGTACCGCGCGGTGACATTGTATTCTCTAAGAAAAGGACTTATCAAAGACAACAGTTTCATTGAGGCAGATATCATCCGTATACTGGGCGAAATCAACCTGAGCTTCCAATTCAATCCCAATACAAAATCATCTGATACATTTTTAAATGAAGAGAACGTAGAGAAAGAATTGCGTCAGATGATCGTTTCGGAGAATGTGAGCAAGGTGAGTGCTATTCATGAGGTAAGGGTGATGATGATTGCCATACAACGAAAACTGGGTAAGAACAAGGGTATTGTTATGGATGGACGTGATATTGGTACTAATGTGTTTCCAAATGCAGAATTAAAACTGTTTATGGTAGCCGATACCGACGTAAGGACCCAAAGAAGATGTGATGAACTAAGCGCAAAAGGGCAGTATGTATCATTTAATGATGTAAAAGCCAACCTTTTGTACCGGGATTATGAAGATACCCATCGCAAAGAAAACCCTTTAACACAAGCTTCAGACGCCATCGTATTGGATAATACAGATCTCACTAAAGAGCAGCAGTTGGAATTCGTGGTAAAACTAATTACCGATCTAACCCTTTCTACCTAAGCAAAAGTTTGCTTTGAAAACCATAAATATTTTATTATCAATTAATTATGTCAAATTAACACGCGGTTTGACGAATATTTCTAATTTTGTAGCCTTAGAAGGGAAGAAACAAGTATAGCATGAACCTATTTTTTAAAAAGCTTAAAATGATAAAACCAAGTATACTTACATTCTTGTTTTTATCTGTTTTGTTCAATACAGGAAAAGCACAGGTTTTTTGGAAAGAGGGATTTCAGAATGGCTGTAATTCCGGATGTTTAGCAACCACCTATGGAGGATGGAAAATTACTACAGGGACATCAGAAGGAGCGAGTGCCAATAACTGGTTTGTTAGCTGTGCCGTAGAGGGCCTTCCGTCTAGTTCTTGCGAAACCGGTTGTGTTAAAGGTAACAATAGTCTTCATGTCAGTTCTGCCAGTGATGCAAATTCATCGTTTACAAAAGGAGCGGCAGGACAAACAGACAAACGTGTTGAATCTCCAACCATCAACTGTACAGGGAAAAGGAATATTCAAATTGAATTTAATTTTATATGCCGTGCAGATACATTAGCCAATGTGGATCATTGTGATTTAATGTATAGTGCAGATGACGGTGCAAACTGGTCGGTGCTGGCAGCCAACTTAACTTCTGATAAAAAGGCATGCAATCCCACCGCGGCCATGTGGCAAGGGTATATCTACAAACTTCCTGCATCTGCCGATGACAATAGTAAGGTTAGAATTGGTTTTCACTGGCAAAATAAAGCAGACGTTTCTATGAACACAGCATTTGCGGTGGATAGTATTCGTTTGTCAAGTTCATCAGTTCAGTTAATAACAGGTTCCGTACCTACGCAATTGTGTGCGTGCAGTACGTTTCCTGTTACGTATGATGGCACAGGCGGTGGTTTTTTATCCGGTAATCAATTCACGTTGCAATTATCTGATGCCACGGGTAATTTTACGAATGCAACAACTATAGGAGTTCGTTCAAGTACTGCTGATACAGGACGTATTACAGCCATTATACCCTGCAACATTCCACCCGGAACCGCTTACCGAATTCGTGTTTTAAGCAGTAATCCTGTTTATCAAGGAATAGATAATGGTGTGAATATAACCATCACCGCACCCATTGTCATTACTGCAACACCAAACCCGGATACGATTTGTGCAGGAACAAGCCCTGTAATTAAAGGGCTTGGTGGCGATCCGGGAAGTTATGTATGGTACACAATGGCCATGACACAAATTACCACACTTGATTCGCTTGTTGTTACTCCTCCCCCTACTGTAAATACCAATTACATTGTGTTTGGTAAAAAAGGGGCTTGCGTGGATAGCACTATCGTAAAAGTTGTTATACAACCTCGTCCTGTTGTAAATGTTACAAATGATACAACTTGTAAAGGATTGGGTGCAGTTGTAAAAGCATCCGGAGGAACAAAATATTTATGGTCAAATGGAACAACAAAGGATTCCCTTGTTGTATTTCCAACAAAGGATACTATTGTAACCGTGCTCATTACAAATGGGCATTGTGTAATAAAGGATACGGCAAAAATAAAAGTATTTGATCAGATCACCGTTTCTATAACTTCACCAACACCAGCTATTTGTTCCGGAGAAGTGGCCACGCTTACTGCTACAGGTGCGTTAAATTATACCTGGAACAATGGTCAAACCGGTAGTGTGATAAAGGTGAGTCCTACCGCCACAACAAGTTATACTGTGACCGGAACGGCTGGTGCTTGTAAAGATCTGGCAGTATTTGATCTTAAAGTAAATCAAAAACCGGATGTGCAAGTTGCTACTCCAGCTCCAGTTTGTGAAGGACAATCTGTTTTTTTAAAGGCTACCGGTGCTCAGCAATATTTTTGGTTAGTGCCAACACCCAATTCAAATCACGATACTATAACTGTTAGAACACCATTCAGTAAAGAATATGCGGTGGTTGGTATTTCTAATGGATGCCAGGATACAGCCTATGTACTGGTAACCGTTGATCAGCGACCCAACGTAGATGTAAATTCTGCTACTATTTGTTTAGGAGGAAGTGTTGTATTAAAGGCAACCGGTGCACATCATTATGTTTGGGAGCTTAATGGAGCAACAACTGATTCTATCACTGTAAGTCCAACTCAGTATTCTATTTACAGAGTGTTTGGTTTCAGTGAGAATGGAACCTGCAAGGATACGGGTATTGCCGTAGTTATTGTTGGTAAACCAATACCGGTTACCATTTCAGGGGTTAACCAGATTTATTCCTGTGAATCGACATTGTTGTCAGCGGAACCAACCGATGGAACCTATATGTGGGGAGTGATAGGTGACAGTGATGGCAAAATTGACTGTGAGACCTGTGTTTCAACACTTGTTACACCACAAAATACGCTGGCTTATTATGTAAAATATACAACACCGGCTGGTTGTATCGGAATGGATACAATACTGGTGAATGTAATTGATATAAGTGCTTACTTTTTAGCAACAGGCTTTAGTCCAAATGGCGATGGAATAAATGACGTGGTACAAGTACATGGAAGAGGAATTGATCACTTATCGTTTATGATTTTTGACAGAGTAGGTGAAAAAGTTTTTGAAACACATGAATTGGAAACAGGTTGGGATGGAAGGTATATGGGCGTGCCGATGAACAGTGGAGTTTTTGTATATCGTTTGGAAATATACTACTGTAGCGGGCAAAATATAAAGGAAACAGGCAATATAACGCTGTTGCGATAAATGTAAGGACGTGAACTGGTTGATAAAATGAGTATGATAAATCGTATAAAAAAAATAATTTTCTTTTTAATTTCCTTTGCAATCAGCGGAATGCTGTCTGCACAGGATCTTCATTTTTCCCAGTTTTTTAACGCTCCCTTAACTACCAATCCAGGAAATACAGGTGTATTTAATGGCGATATACGCGCTTATACGTTGTATCGCATGCAATGGTTTACCGTAACCACACCTTATAAAACAATCACCTTGGGTGTAGATGCTCCTATTTTCAAGAAGCGAATGCCGGATGATGATTTTTTTGCCGCAGGTATCAATATTAATAATGATAACCTGGGAAACATCAATTATATGATCAATTCCGTCAATGGATCCTTGTCATTCACAAAATACCTGGGTGGAAGAAATGAGCATGATATTACTATTGGTTATCAGGTAGGGTATGGATTCATTACCGCCAATACAAAAAAGTTAACCTGGGATTCGCAATATGATATGACTTCTCAGACCTATTATCCCGGTAGTGGATTTGATGAATCGTATGGTGGAGGTGGAAAAGGTTACCTGGATATGTCTACCGGTTTGGTTTGGAATTTTACATCAAGTGATGTATTCAGAAGTGCTTTGGGATTTTCTTATCACCATTTCCTTTCTCCCAATATTTCTATCAATGGAGGTGAGGACCGTTTGCTTCCAAAAATCGGGGTACAATGGAACACTGCTATTCGATTGAATGAAACGAGCAATGTAACTTTTTTGCCAAGTATAATGGCGGCACAACAAGGTACTTCGTTGTTATTAAACGGAGGAACATGTGTACGGTATGTCTTGGGAGAAGGATCGCGCTACACAAATTATCGTAGCTACAAAGCGGTATACATAGGCGGTTTCTATCGCTTTCGCGATGCGGCTTACATGACCTTCCGCTTTGATGTAGCTAATTTCGCATTTGCACTTGCTTATGATGTAAACATTTCCAAATTAACACCTGCTTCCAAAACCGTTGGAGGTGTTGAGTTTATGCTTCAGTACAAAGGTACGGTTGGTAAATTCAGAAGAATAAAACGTCACAGCGAACGCTTTTTATAAAATCCCAACTACGGATAATATTCATAAGCTCCGAGATCGGGCAGTGTGCCTGCGGGATTAGGCCGTGCTTTATTTTCCAGGTCTAAGTTCAATGTATTCGGATATCCCTTATCTATTGCTGCAGATGAAGAATTCAGATGGTAATCATTTGATTGAATATCTTTGAAAGAAGGATCAGCGTTGTTGTAAACGTTTTTATAATGTGCATTCGAGACAGAACGTGCCGTTTTGATGATGCAGTTTTCAAATTTGTAAGAGAATTTTCCTCCATAAATAGAAGAGTCCATTCCAATTTCTTCATCAATATCACCCATTAAGATACAATTTCCAAAATAGGCACTGTCCAGGTTTCTGATTACATACAAGTTGTTCGCACTGGTATAATAATTATTGAGTGCTAATAGCGGTGTTGTTCTTACATTGTCTGACCAATAGTTAGCAAAGGTACACTGTTCAAAACGGTAGGAACCACCAATGGTAAAGGCAGCGATGTATTGACCGCAATTTGAAAACACACAATTAGTACCCCAAATACGTGCACCTAGCCCATAGATGGCAGCAGCCTGCATGTTTTTAATTATGGTGTTTGTTAAAAGAACTGTTGGAGCGCTGGGTGTTACAACAGTATCCGCCTGAACACCGATGCTTCCGTTTTTTATGATGGCCCAATTAATACGGTTATTTAAACTTCCCTTGGAAAACCATATTTTTCCCCACTGTCCGGCAACGTCTTTATAATAAGATTCTAAACGATCACCTTGAAAAGTCACTTCATTTTTGTAGGCACCATTTACAATCAAGGTTCCGGCTTTATAAACCCACAATACGGCTTTATTATGAAAGTATAAATGTGTACCGGCTGGTATCGTTAATTTACATGCGGAGTCGATAACGGTATATCCAAAAAATAAATGCGGTTTATCATTTGGTAAAATAGTATCCTTTCCTTCTCTTCCCATGATGGAATAGTATGGAACTCCGATCTTTGGGAGATCCGGTTTATGTAAATACACATCCTGTCCGATTGCCACCAGCTTTACATTCTGGGTATTTCCATCTGTTTCAAACACAACCGAGTCTTTAATCAGCAATGGATTGCTTTGAGACGGACTAACACTTACCTGTACAAAAATAAAAAGGCTGTCGTTTGCAGGCACTTCTACATCTGTAAAGGAAACATTTGAAATCCCATCCAGGTTTATTCGAAAAGGAGAGGACTCGCCACCGGCCAAATAAACAGATGAAATCTTAATCGGTTGTTTGTTGTTATTGTATAATCTGAATTGCTTCGTGGTTGATCCGGCATATCTGAAGACGGTATCAAATGTCAGTGTATCGTTTGAAAATTCTAAGGAAGCGCCATCCGTTAAAAATTTATCCTTTCGGCAGGCAGCAGCAAAGATGATGAAAAAGAGAATTGCAAAGAAAAGAAAAGGTTTTATTTTAGATATCATGCTGCAAATATAAGTTTATGCGTTTTTGTAACGGTAATTTAAAAGAAATATTTCTTTGCTTTGATAAGAGAAAGATGTGTATATTTATCTGTCTTAAAAAACTGATTCAATTTAATTCGCATCATGCGGATTTATTATATGAAAAAACGGTTGAGGTTTGTTTTCTTATTGCTATCCTTCGTAGCTGTATTTAAGCTTACTGCTCAGACATTCGGTTCTGAAGCGGAGTTGAAGGCTCAGGCCGCTAAACTGTTTGATGACGACCAGTTTGAGGAAGCATATCCCCTTTATGCACAATTAGCCAGTTTATATAACAAAGATCCCAATTACAATTATCGCCTTGGTGTGTGTATGCTTTATACCAGTGAGGATAAGGAAAAACCTATTCCGTTCCTGGAGTTTGCTTCAAAATTTCCGGATGTTGAAAAAGAAGTGTTTTTTTATTTAGCAAAAGCTTATCACCTGAATTACCGTTTTGATGATGCCATTAAAAAATACCAGGCCTATCAAAAAGTTGCCTCCGGTCCCAAAGCAGAGAAACTGCAAGTAGCACGACAAATTGAAATGTGTAAAAACGGAAAACAGTTGTTGCGCAACATCAGCGATTTAATGGTGATTGACAAAAAAGAAATGAGTCGTGCGGATTTTTATCGCTCCTATGATATTACTGCAATTGGAGGAAAATTGCTTGCCAAACCGGATGAGGATACCTTTAAAACGCCTATCGATAAAAAGAAAAAGGAGTCATCCATTATTTATTTTTCACAAGATAATAATCAGATTTATTTTGCAAGTTATGGAGAAGATGCCTCCAATGGAAAGGATATTTATATGGTTCGTAAATTACCAAATGGCGAACTTAGCAAACCTCAAACCCTTGGATATCCTATAAATACAGAATACGACGAGGATTATCCCTTCCTTCATCCGAATGGAAAAGTATTGTACTTCTGTTCCAAAGGGCATAACTCTATGGGTGGTTATGACATTTTTAAAACCACTTTAAATGAAATGACCAATACCTGGAACAAGCCTGTAAATCTTGATTTTCCTATTAATTCGCCCGATGATGATATTTTATATGTAACCAACGCTGATGAACGCGAAGCTTATTTTTCTTCGGCGCGCTCGAGTGCAACTGGTAAAACTGCGGTTTATCATATCAATGTGGATCGCAAACCGATGGATGTGACACTGATAAAAGGAACGGTGATTAAAAAGAGCATGGATCAAAAGGTGAATGTAAAGATTACCGTAAAGGATATGGATGATAATACCATCCTGGGAATTTTCAATTCCAATCCGGAAAGTGGTGATTTTACATTGAATCTTCCTGGTGGAGGTGGAAAGGTGATGTATACCGTAGAGGCGCCGGGATTTAATACGCAATCGGAAATTATTACTATTCCAACACAAAATTCATTGTCGCCGTTGAAACAAGAAATCAGTTATGGTGATGATGGAAAATTAGCGATAAGAAATCTGTTTGATCAACCGGAAGACCAGTCGGCTGATGAAAACTATCTGGCAGCTATCAGCCTGATCAAAGAGAAATCCAAGATGGAGGTGAATGTGTATGAAATGAAGGCGGCTGAAAACAAAAGAAACGAATCGGGCACGCCAACAACCGGTAACAACCCATCTACGGGCAATCCTTCAACTAAACCGGCAACCAACCTATCCAATGAGGAGATTGTTAAAATAGCGTATGCAGATGCCAAGGACGCTGAAAAAGAAGCGAAGGAATTAAAGCAACAGGCGGATATTGCGCTTGTAATAGCCAATCAAAAGAATGAAGAATCGAGGCTCAAGTCAAATGAAGTCAATCGATTAACATCCGAAGCAGAGAAGATAGCAGATAAAACACAGAAGCAAGCTGCTTTGGATAAGGTAAATGAGGCGAATAAAGAGCTTGGAAACATGAACCAGATAACGGTTACAACTTACAATGTGGCCAAGGCGCTTGAAATGAAAGCAGATGAGAAAAAGAAAGAAGCGGATCTATCCCTTCAATATGCGAAAGATTTAGAGGCGGCCGTTAATTCCAAAACTCCGAAAGAAGCATTAACTAAACTGGATGCGCAACAGAAGAAACTGGACGAGTTAAGTCAGAAAAATGATGCCAGCGCTACCATTTCAACCAGTTTAAAATTTGATGCTGAGAATAAAAAGAAAGAACTGGATAAAGCAATTAAAACATCCGCAGATATCAAACAGGAAATTACGGATAATGAAACAGCCATTGCTTCAGCCGAAGCAGAGATTGAAAAAGAGAAAAATGAAAACATAAAACAAGGTTTACGTGATCAGGTGCAGGGGTTGAAAGACGATATTGTTGCCGGTAAAAAAGAATTGGCTGCCAATGATGCAAAGGTAGCCCAGCTTGAAAAGGATTACAATGGAATCAATAATCAGATTGAATTATTCAACAGTGTCTTAGATAAAGCAAAAACCGAAAGTACAGAAAATACAGCTGTTACCGCAGCGGCAATTGATAAAGCAAAACTGGAGCAGCAAGTAAATGAGTTAAAGAGTGCTGACAATACACTTGCTTCTGTAAAACCAATTACCGGTTCAACCACTGGCACACCTACATCAACAAGTACGGAAAATACACCACCTGAAAAAACGAACAGTGCAACAGACCAACCAATTGGTACGCCAACAACGACAACTGATGTAACTACAACAACGACAACACCTACTACTACAGATAATCAACCGGTAACAAATGAAACGATTGCTGCGGATAACAAAAAGTATGAAGATGAATTGGTTTCAGCTGAAACAATCACGGATCCTGCGCAAAGAGAAACAAAAAAAGTGGAGGTGTATGAAAATTGGAACGCCACCATCCGTAAAAATTTAGACAGCAAAAAGCAAGAGTTGCAAACAGAGGAGGATGGAAGTAAAAAGGCTGCATTGATCACCACAATCGCATCACTTGAAATGAAGTTGAGCGATACGGAACAAGACAAAAAAGAAGCGCAGGCTACTATTGAAAAATTGAAAACGGAAACACCTGTTGCTGTGAATACAGGAAATGAAACGACAACAAACCCTACGAACAATACAACAACTAATCCTTCAACAACTGAAACGCCAACAAGTCCGGTAAATCCAACAGGAACAACAACGAATCAAGATGTAACCATTACAGCGGATGCAACACAACAAATGGCCACATTTGAAAGTGCCTACAATCAGGGAATAGCCGAGGCGGATCAGGCAGTTTCTACGGAGGAAAAAGAATCGAAAAAATTAAAGGCAGCGAATGAATATGTCAACTCTATGACACTTGCGGTGAACGCAAAAAAATCAGAATTACAAACAGAAACAGATGCTGTCAAACAACAAGAGCTCATACACGACATAGGTGTAATGGAGAAGAGCATAGCAGCGAAACAAAAAGTAGCGGATGATGCCAATACACGAATTGCGCTTGCAAAAAATGGCAACACGACAACTACTCCAACAGAGACGAATGAACCAGCAGAGACAACGACAACAGCAACAATACCACCAACAACAACCAATACTGGAGCTGAACCAACTACATCAATAGCTAAACCGATTGTTCCAATTACAACAGAGGTTTCGTATACGAACAAACTTTCAAAAGAGAATTTAGATAAAGCGGCTGCATTGGACAAAGAAGCGGAAAGCATGTTAGCTGAATCAAAAGCATTAAAGGAACAGGCGATCCTGCAAAATGATGTAACGGAGAAGAATGCAATGTTTACGAAAGCAGATGATTTGCAACGATCAGCAGAAGAAAAGAAAATGGAATCTTCACAATTGCAAGGAACAGCAAACAATGCCCAGTACAGAAATAATCAACATGCAATTGATCAGTATGTAAACTCAGCAGGAGATGGGAACGATCAAACATCTGTTGCCGGTTTAATGAGCGATGAAGCGAAATTGTATTTCGAAAAAGCGCAAAATTCAAGAAAGGCAGCTGCTACATTTGAAACAAATTATGCGAAGCAGGCAGCATTAGATGATGCAATAAAGAATGAGCAATTGGCGTTGCAAAAACAAAGCAATGTACTCGAAATCTACAGAAAAAATAATCCGAAACTGGTTGTAAAACCAATGGCTGTTAAAGATGTGGCGGTAACAAAACCTGGCGGAATTAATACCGGAACAGAAACTTCGCTGAACAATACAAATACAGGCACCCCAACAAATCCTACGGTAACGAATGAAACAACAACAACATCAACGGATGTAACTAAAAAGCCGGAAGAAGTTGTTGCAACAACAAATCAGCCTAATGCTACAGAAAAACCATTATCTACGGAGCAACCTTCCAATACAGGGCAGCCGGTGTCAACCGATCAGCCAACTAAAACTGGACAACCAGTTGTAACAGAACCTCCGGTAGTTGCAAACGACCAACCGAAAATTGACAACAATGTAAATAACACAAACAATACGAACAACAGTGAAACACCTGTTGCAACTAATAATAATACAAGCACACCTGAAAACCCGGTAACAGATAATCCTTCAACAAAAGGAAATAATGTATCTCCTGTTACGACGAAAACAAGTGATGCAACTGGAAAGAAAGGCGTTTCAGCAAAACTAACAGGTGTAGTAACAACAGGAAAGATAGCATCCAAAGAATTATTTGAAAGAAGAAGAACCTCTATTTACTCAGCAGCTAACCCTATACCTATTGATGAAAAATTACCTGCCGGCTTAATCTTTAAAGTGCAAATGGGCGCATTTAAAAATGCGATTCCACAAAACTTGTTTAAAGGAATTTCACCGGTAAGTGGGCATACAACACCACAGGGATTTATACGCTATTCAGCCGGATTGTTTTTAAGTTGTGAATCAGCGGATAAAGCGAAGAATGAGATAAGGGCAATGGGTTTTCCTGACGCATTTGTAATTGCATTCATGGACGGTAAACGTATTCCCCCACCTTGCGGTACAGAAACAACAACGCCTCCTGTTGCTGTTGTAACTCCTAAGACAGAAACGACCGATCAGCCTTTTACCAAACAGCCTTCAACCACAACACCCGTTGTTCCAAAAACATTGGCGGCAACTACGGATGTGTCCACCATTAACGGCTTGTTTTATACTGTACAGGTGGGTGTGTATTCCAACCCGGTTGGAGATGAAGAGCTGCATTACATCGAACCTTTGTACACAGAAAAAGCAAATAACCTGGTTCGTTACAACGTAGGTATTTATAATTCGATTCCATTGGCATCACAAGCTAAAAAGATTGCTGTTGGTGGTGGTTTGAACGACGCCTTTATGACCATTTACTACAATGGAAAACGAATTTCAATGAGTGAAGCGGCCACACTTACGGCACAAGGTATTGCACCGCTTTCAGATGCTCCTGGTCTGAATCAACTGCCAACCTTCAAAACCGGTAGTACGCAACCGATCAACAGACCAGCTGTAAGTACACAACCTACTGTAAAAAATAATGAAACACCACCCGTTACTACCGAACCACCTGTAATTAAGAATAATCCACCGGCAGAAGAAAAACCTACGGTTACTATACCGGTTGTTCCGGAAACGCCGGCAGAAGTGGAGCCGGGTATTGTTTTTAAAGTACAGATTGGTGCATTCAAAGAAGAGGTACCATTGGAAATTGCCAATAAATTTTTGAAGATCTCCAAGAAAGGAATAAAAAATTATAAGGATGAAAATGGCCTCACTATTTACACGGTAGGTAAATACACAACCTATGAAGAAGCCGATAAATCAAGGCAGGAAGTAGCTGCCGAAGGTCTCACAGATGCTTTTGTGGTAGTGTATTCAGCTGGTAAAAAGATTTCAGTAGAAGAGGCACAAAAGCTACTTTTGAATAATAAATAAACGATCATTCAATCAATTTCTCAATACATGGAAACCTGGAATTATAACAAAGAAGAACATCATATCGGTACCGAATCAGAACTTGTTCTGGATCCGGAAGATTTGGATGTTGGTGATCGTCAAATCATTTTATACAATGATGATGTGAACACCTTTGATTTTGTTATTACCACACTCATTAAGGTTTGTAAGCACGACCCAATTCAAGCTGAACAATGTACCTACCTGGTTCACTACAAAGGCAAATGTTCTGTAAAAAAAGGAACTTATGAAGACCTGGAACCCATGTGTACCTCCTTGTTGGAAAGAGGGTTAACCGCAGAAATTATTTAAAAAAATCAGGCATTAAGATTGTAATTGGCTTGAGAAAAATGTAAACATGAAAAAGAGCGTTGTTATAGTAGGATTAATGATAAGTATCGTTGCCTGTCAGAAAGTTCCTTTAACCGGAAGAAACCAGGTTAGTCTTCTCCCAGAATCAGAAATGATTAATTTAAGTTTAACAAGCTATAAAGATTTTTTGAGTAAAAATCCGCCTGTTGCTGATTCTGATCCCAATGCACAAATGGTAAAAAATGTTGGTGCAAAGGTTTCCCAGGCTGTCGAAGCATTTATGAAACAAAAGGGATTAGCCTCCCGTCTGCAAGGTTATAAATGGGAATTTAACCTGGTAAATAATTCGGAAGTAAATGCATGGTGCATGTCTGGTGGAAAAGTAGTCGTGTATTCAGGTTTACTACCGGTTACACAAACAGAAACAGCGCTTGCGTGTGTAATGGGGCATGAAATAGCACATGCTGTTGCAAGGCATGGAAATGAGCGTATGAGCCAGGGGTTAATTGTACAAGCCGGTGGTGTTGCCTTACAAGTGGCACTCGCTCAAAAACCGCAATTAACGAAGGACCTTTTATTGCAATCGTATGGTGTGGGCTCTCAATTAGGTATGCTGAAATATTCACGCACACATGAAAGCGAAGCTGATAAAATGGGTTTGGTATTTATGGCGATGGCAGGATATAATCCTTCTGAAGCAGTTGCTTTTTGGGAGCGTATGGCGAAATCAAGCGGAGGCAAAGCACCTTTGGAAATATTAAGTACCCACCCGAGTGATGCGACGCGTATAGCAGATATTAAAGCGTATTTGCCTACAGCGATGAAGTATTACAAGAAGTAGAAATAATACTAAAGATTTTAGAAGCGAATCTCCATCGTTCTTCGTTTCAGTTTATTCCCGCTTTCCGTTTCAAGCCGCCTTCATCACACTTTATTTAAGGATTCGGTAACTCTCTCGAATATCGCCCGCCAAAGCTTTAGCGAAGGCGGGCTTTCCACTTCAATCGGGGCTATCAAATCTGATAGCTCCTCGAATATGTAATCGTCATATTGTAAATAAAAAAAACAAACCCGACAGGTTTGAAAAAACCTGTCGGGTGAATCGAACATAAATTAAAATAACGATTACTCCGATCTTACCGCTAAAAACCCTTCCAACGTCATAATTAAATCATTGAACAACACCGCTTTCTCAGAGGTAATTTTCTTTTGTTCTGTTTTTATTTTTTGAATGGCGTCTTTCACATCTTTTTCTTCAAAAGGGCCCTCCATGTTTTCAATGGTGGTAATTGCTTCCAGAGAAATCAAATAATTTGAATCCAGTGCTAGCAGCACAAAGAAGGGAAGATATTTACTGAAATTTATTTCCGACTCCCAACATGCAGCAACCAGCAAATGCCGGCTGGATAATGATTTAGGGCTGGCAATGGCTTGTAATAAAACATCACCGGCTTTTTCCTTTTTCAAGGTAATAAGCGCCTCTTCCTTTACATCTTTATTGGATGGATCAGTGAGAAGTGAAATAAGACTGGTAATCTTATCTTCCGGCACCGAAACAGGTTGTTTATCACCAACAATAGTGGTTGCATATTGTGTGGTATCAAAATACTTTTTAAGTTCGTTTGTATTTTCCATGCGTTTTTCTAAGAGCTAAATTTAGTTAGAAAGTTAAAAATTATTTTGGAACTACACAATCCAGTTTATTCCTTAAACCGCTGTATTTTAATAAGCTAACTTTGATTGTGCCCACTAAAATGGGGGTCTCTACATACACAGGCATTCTGTTTTCATCATCGGTTACCCACACCACCATTTCCTCTCCACCCTTAAACAATGTGCCTTCAATTAGCTTGGGTCTGAATTTAATGCACCTGACTTGTCCTAATAATTCAGATTTGATAATTTCTTTACCCAGGTAACGTACATAGGATGGAAAAACTTCACCATCCAATACAAATGTAACAGGGATCGTATCATTCACTTTATACCTGGAAAAATCCAGACAACGTACATAATAAATCGCTGTCAAAACATCGTTTGTACAAGCAGTGATGCTAATCGAATCAAATGTCCCCGGTTTTTTATTCCTCCTGGAGTTAGTGTATACTTTATGCTTTGACTGACTGAACACATAGTCATCAAACGTGTAGGAGCCCCCTTCACTGGCTTCGCGAATAAAACGCAAGGGTTTTAAAGAAAGCGTATCGGCATATGACTCATATTTATCTCTCACTTTATACAGAAAATCATATTTGGAATAGGTCGTTCCCCATCCCACAAAATGATAAACCGTAGCATTGTTGATTTGCTTCAATTCAGCGCTAAATGTGGCCTCACCGGCTGATACCCAAATGGCCCCCCAGTTATAATTTATTTTATAGGTAAATAGTTCTCCGGCTTTAAATGTTTGATTGGATACCGTGCAGTTTTTTTGTGCAAACGCAAACGTCTGAAAACAAATGAATATGAAAACAATTGATTTTTTCATGCTGTTTGCAACAGTTTGTAACGTTGAAATTAGTGTTGATTAGTCAATTCATTCACCACTTCGTTGATTTCTTTTGCATCTGGATAAAATGAAAGAATTTTTTGAAGTACTTCGTCAATTACTGAATCCGGGCAGGAGGCGCCGCTTGTAAGGATAATATCAATGGTGTTTTTTGCCGGTAAATAATCAGATGTTGCTATACGTTGATGTTTGATCGAATCAAAGTGATTGATTTTTTCTTTTGAATCAATTTCCTTTGCAGATGAAATAAAATACGTTGGTAATTTCTTTTCACAAAGTTCAACAATGTGAGAGGTATTGGAGCTATTATAGCCGCCTACAACAATGGCCAGATCTGCATTTTTTTGAAGCAGCCCATACGTGGCTTCCTGGTTTTCATTTGTAGCATAGCAGAGGGTATCACGTGTATCAGAAAAATGATCTTTTAAATTTTCAATACCGTATTTTTTTATCATGGTATTTTTAAAGTAATCGGCAATCTCCTGTGTTTCACTGGCCAGCATGGTGGTTTGATTAATCACACCAACTCTTAATAAATGTTTTTGTGGATCAAAACCAAGTGAATACTGGTCTTTGTATACTTTTTCAAACTCCTCTTTGGAAATATTTCCTAAAATAAATTCGCCTAAGCTATGTGCTTCTTTTAAATCTTTTACGATAATGGATGGTGCAGCTTTTTCACTTCGGGAAAAAGTTGCTCGTGTTTCCTCATGGTTAAATTTACCATGAATGATAATGGTATAGTTTTCTTCTCCCAGTTTCTCAGATTTTTTCCAAACACGTTCCACAAATGGGCAAGTGGTATCATACTTTCTTACTTCAATTCCGATTTTTTCAAGTTCCTCTTCAATTTTTAAAGTCGTTCCAAAGGCAGGAATGATCACAATATCCGATGGTTTTAATTCAGAAAACGGAATCAGGGAATTACCCGAAGTATCCATTAAAAATTGTACTCCTCGCATGACCAGGTCGTTGTTTACTTCCGGGTTATGTATCATTTGGCTTAGTAAAAAAATACGACGATCATTATTTTCACTTATCGCTTTATAAGCTGTTTCAATGGCATGTTCCACACCATAACAAAACCCAAAATGGCGGGCAATGTAAAAGCGTACCGGCCCGAAATCGAGCATGGTGGGACTGAAATCTTTTTTTCTGGGATCCGTAATTTTACGTATTTCCTTTACCTTTGAGATAACAGGGCTTTTGTAAAATTCAGGTATGTTAAAACTCTTCATGTTGACGACAAGACAGTAAATGAGCTACAAAATTACAAAAATATCAGGATTAAAACAGAATTCCGGCCTCTCAATACGTGTGAAAACGCTCAAAAACACGAATCCTTTACCCGATCAGGCTTTATCAACAATTGCCTG